>JBBSHC010000242.1:0-5973 GCA_038253425.1 Leptolyngbyales cyanobacterium
GATGACGAGAATTAAGGATCATCGGGAATTGGTGGTTTACCAACTGGCTTTTGAGGCGGCGATGAAAATTTTCGAGTTGACCAAGCGGTTTCCTAGTGAGGAACGTTATTCATTGACTGATCAAATGCGGCGCTCTTCTCGATCGGTGTGTGCAAATTTAGCAGAGGCTTGGCGCAAACCTCGCTATGAAGCAGCGTTCGTTGCAAAATTGAATGATTGTGAATCAGAAGCGGCTGAAACTCAAATCTGGCTGGAGTTTGCAGAGAAATGCAATTATCTTGAGGCAGAAGTTAGCCAAGAGTTGAATGCCGCATACAACAAACTGTTAAGTGGACTAGTCAATATGATTCGTGACCCCTCTCCCTGGCTCATCAAACGCAACCCTTAATCCACCTCCCTGCTTCTCCACCTCCCCTGCTCCCTCTGCCTCCTCATCTCCACTACTCACTTCTCAACGCGGTGATGGGGTCAAGCTGTGCCGCATTACGGGCTGGGATGACGCCTGCCAATAGTCCAATGATGAAGGACAATCCAAAGCCTGCGATCATCGACCAGACGGAAATGACGAACGGAAATTTGAACAGTGTGGCTGCACCAAAAGCGATGCCGACACCCAACCCAATGCCGATCGCACCACCGGCGATCGACACCATGATAGCTTCGGTCAAGAACTGGCTCAAGACAGCACTATTGGTTGCCCCTACCGCTTTACGAACACCGATTTCCCGTGTGCGTTCCACCACCGAAACCAGCATGATGTTGGCAATACCAATGCCGCCAACGATGAGGGAAATACCCGCGATCGCGCTGACCATCACGGTAAACAATCCCACAATGTTACTGAACGCATTGATGATATCTGCCTGATTGGTAATGCGTAAATCTTCTTGCTGGGGTGGATAGATATTGTGCCGAATGCGTAGCAGATTTGTGACCTGAAATTGCGCGGCATCAAGCTGTGCTGCCTCTTTTGCCTGCACCCAAAAACCACTAATGGCAACACCATTGAGTGAGTTGTTACCAACAATGCGGGCAGACATATTCGTGAGGGGTACATAAATGCGATCGTCCTGATCTTGACCACCAACCGAGCCTTTCGACTCCATCACCCCAATCACGTTGTAAAGTTCGCTCTGCACGCGGATCTGAGCACCGATCGCTGTACCATTTGCGCCAAAGAGTTCATCTCGCACCGTACTGCCCAAAACAGCAACAGGTCTGGCACCATTCAAATCCTCCTGGCTGAAAAACTGCCCTTCTTTCGGATGGACGTTCTTCACATCGGGATAATTCAAATCGGTTCCCAAGAGGCTAGTTGAGTTGTTTTGCCCTTCATAGACCACCTGTACACCGCGTTGTAAATAGGCAGTCACACCTTGAGCCGCTGGCGCTTGTTTGGCGATCGCTTTGGCATCCTCCCATGTCACAGTCGAAGCGGTTCCCGATCCCTGACTAATACCGCCGCCTGTACGTGCCACGCCAGTCAACACCAAAATGACATTAGTTCCTAATGCCTGAATTTGTTGCTCAGTCGCCTTTTGTACGCCCTGCCCTACCGAGGTGACAGTGATCACTGAGGCAATGCCAATAATCACGCCCAACATCGTCAGCCCTGTACGAAGCCGATTACTCCAAAGCGCCTCAACAGACATCGTGAGGACTTCAAAGAGTGAAACGCTAGTTGGACGAATGCGAGAAACCTGTGCCATAAAAATTCCTTAACGCTGACGTGCGCCTCCACCCGCGCCACCAAGCGCGCCGCCGCCGCCGCCACCGCGACCACCACCGCCCATACCAGGCATGAAGGAGGGCGTGCGTGATGCCGGACGATCGCCCTGCGCGAAGCTAATCAACACGCGATCGCCTTCCTTCAATCCAGACAACACAACTGTTTTGCCGTCATCGGTTGAGACGCCTGTAGTAATCGGACGAAACTCAGGGCTGCGGCTACCCTTTTCTCCACCCATAACCTGTACCCCGCTCATGCCGTTTTGGCGCACGATCGCGACCGTTGGAATCACTAACGCCTTGTCCAACGTGCCCACATTAAAGTCCACATGGGTACTCATGCCAGAACGCAGCAAATTCTGAGGATCAGAGACCGATGTTTTCACCTCAAAGCTCGTCACATTCTGCGTTACAGTTGACTGCGCCGCTACCTGCACCACCTTCCCGGCGAACGTTTTACCGGGATAAGCATCGGCTGTAATTTTGACCGTCTGCCCGACTTTGATCTGAGCAATGTTAGCCTCAGCCACATACGCATCAATTTGATTGGTAGAAGCCAACGCCAGAATTGACGCGGCTGCTGACGAAGCCGAACTGCCTGCGGTTGACGGAGTGACAAAAGCACCCGGATCCGCAAACTTTTTCGTCACCAGACCACTAAAGGGTGCGCGAATCACCGTGTCTTCAATGGCTGCCTGAATGGTTTGTAGGGTGCCCTGGGCAGACACCACCTGAGCTTTCGCCGTGGCAATATCTTCCGGTCGGCTTCCAGCTTTCTGCAAATCCAGAGCTTGCTGCGATTTTCTCACCTGGGCGGCGGCTTGGTCGCGGGCAGCACGGGACGTAATTAAGTCTCGCTGGGCGAGTGCCCCTGCACTAAACAACTGCTGATTTTGCTGAAAGGTTGCCTCTGCTGAACCCAAAGCGGCTTTGTCATTTGCCAGTTGCGCCTCTGCCTGAGCAATATCCTGCGAACGGTTGCCTGTGATTGTTTTGGTCAAATTTGCCTGGGCTTGCGCCAAGCCCCCAGTTGCCTGGGTATATTGCCCCTGCAAATTTGAAGCATCCATGTAGGCAAGAATTTGCCCCTGCTGCACCCGATCGCCCTCTTTCACCAGCAGTTGCTTCAAGATACCCGATGATTTGGGGCTAACGTTCGCCGATCGTTCCGGCAATACCGAACCATTGGCTGAAATCGTCACAGGCAAACTTTGACGCTCAACGGTAGCGCTTTGAATCTGGCTCCTTCGTTCCTGTCGCTGTGAAGTCGTGATCTGGCTATAGGCAACGTAACCGCCGCCCATCATCAGAGCTAACACAACGACCCCGATCGCCCATTTTGGGATCCCACGTTTCACCAGATCTTTCACGCATTTGCTCCTCGTCTAACGTTGTGCCGCCCTGTGAGCCAGTAACCAGTGAGTAACACGACACCAGCGAGCGATGCTATGAATCAATGCCCTCGCTTAGCTCCAGCATCGATCAAGCTGCAATCGATCAGGAACCATCCTTTGCCTTAGACTTCGTGATCCAAAGTAAGGTTCAAGTCAGCGATCGAAGCGACACGTACAGTAATCGTCCGTTAAGAGCTTGTTCAACAACTGCACCTTTTTGAAATCGCTATCTAGGAATGCTCTTTACAGCGGTTTTCGGTTGAGTACAACACAGCTTTGAGTGAGCGGTCAGCGTTTAGCTATCAGCTATCAGCTTTTTGCTCATCGGACTGTTGCTTAGACATTTGAACATCACTGCACGAAGGGCTATCAACTTATGGGTTTTCCTCTGGAAAGGGGGCAGGTTCAAAGACCGGGCAGAAGCCGTCGGGCGTCACCTTAAATTCAAACAAAGGGGAGGCTTGATTCCAGCAACGCTGTCCGCGATAGTGGCGACAGTTGCCGCAGCAGTGACGCAATGGTGAGTTGGCATCCATCCAATCCAACAAGCGATCGCTACCCGGTTGCATCAGTTCACGCTGCGGCAAGCCGCGCAACACCAATTCGTCGCCCTGCCAGCGCGCTTCTACCAGTCCCGTATCGGCGAGCTGTTGCCAGCGAGGATCAGCCGTAATGGCGTCGGGTAACGTAATCGTCACGATCGTATTCAGTTCAGTCAGTTCACCTTCATAGCTGGACTCCGGCGGCGCGACTTGCAAAAACGTGTCGCCGATCGGTAATTCAACTAAGCTACCAGCCGCAGGCGTGTGCAGATGATAGCGGTTGTGCAACTCTTCCAGCCCAGCCAGATCAGCCAAATACGTTGGCGAAGCGTGAATAAAGACGACATGCTGTGGGCGGAGATTGTGGATTAGTTGTGTCGTACCTGGACCATCACCATGCTGTGCCAGAAGATAGGCTTCTACGAGTGGCTGGCGATGGTGAGAAGGCGATGCCATAGCCCCCTCACGCCCTTTTCTCTGCGCCTCTGTAGGGTAGTGCGGCTGCTGGGGACGCAGAATGAGCCAGTGATCAGGATTCGTCTCGTAATACTGGCTTAGAGCGGTCGTTTCATCCGCAAGTACAATACAGGGTCGATCGTTGAGGCTAACGCGTTGTTCTGGGGTGAGACGACGCACGCGCGGACGGACACGCTCATCCCAAAATAAAGACTGGTGACGGGCAAAGTTTTGCACTGCCGAGGGCAAATGGGGCAGAATTTCTAAGTAGGCATCACAGCCAGCGGCAACAGTGTCGTCCACCCAGACGTCCAAATCTCGCCCCGTGAAATAGTGATGGCTTCGCAGCAGCATGAGTAGCTCTTGCCCCAAGCCTAGAGCCGGAGTCGGTAAGAGGATAGATTGCTTGGCAGCGATCGCGCGATGAATGCGTTCTGCCAATAAATTTTCTTGCTGACGACGATGCGGATGACGTGCGGTGCCATAGCTACCCTCCACAATCAGCACATTGGGTGCAATGCCGCGTAGTTCGTCCAGAGGCATGCCCTCAACCAGGCGCGAATTCGACAGGAAGAAGTCGCCTGTATAAAACACGGTATAGGAACGCGATGGGCGATCGTCCTCAGCAACGGAAGTGTACGTTAGCAGGATGGCAGCGGCTCCCGGCAAATGCCCAGCAGGATACAGCTCTGCACTGAGTCCATCAAAAAATTCAATGGGGGTTCTCCAGGGCAATGCCTGACAAAAAGAGGGGGTTGGTTGGGGCACACTTCCCTCGTCAGAAGCACCCGGTTCAGCAGTAGCCCAGTTCAGGGGCAGCAATTGCGTAGTGACTTCGCTGGCGTAGATGGGTAATTTGGGAAATGCCTGATGCAGCAGCAATAAGCCTCTAGCATGGTCTGGATGTGCATGGCTGCATAGAACGAGGTCGGCAGGCGGGAGTGCTGAAGCCGTGGTTAAGGTAGACAGATCGGTCAGCCCACAATCCAGTAAAACACGGTAGGGTCCAAGCCTGAGCAAAAGACAGATGCCCTCATCTGCCCTTACACTATGTGCTAAACACTCCAGTTCACTCACGTTTACATCGCTTTTCCGTACTGGCGTTCATCTCGTTGGCTGTGTGTAGACCACAGCGCTACTGCCAAAGCTCATCGATCGCTAAGGGTTCTTTCAGGCGACCTGACAGAGGACAATGTAGAAGCCCGACGATCGGTTGCCGCAAAAAGATCATCGTCCGAGCTGCTGATCTACACACAAACAAAAGCCTCAAGCAGTTCAACCAGGTGCAACACTTGCCTACCGGATTGGCTATGCCCGAAGTATTCGCGTGTTCTCATTTTAAGCTGCTACGGTAACAGCCAAATTATTTCTGCCAACTGATTCATTGTGTCGATCGCAGTGCTGACGATCGCACTTATGCCGCCCTACAGCAGCCTCGCTTAATGGGCAGAGCCGTTGCCGTGGTAGTCGTCAGAATCGTAGAATCCGTTTTTAGTCCCAAAGAAGAGACATGCCACTGTGAAGACAGCCGTAAGAATAACTAACGCTAACTTGACATCCATTTTGTTATGACTCTCTCTATCAGGATTTGCATTAAATTAAAGCGTTGACCACTTACGATCGTAAAACGGTGAGCAAAGCAGAGCGATCGCCCCTGATAAGACATTCCTGGTCTTAAATTTAGCCAGGCTTAAACCTCCAACGTTAAATCTCAGCCTTCGATCTCTGGAGATTGTAAAGCAGTCTTCCTGTCATCCTACCAATTCACAGCTTTTTGCAACAAGTTTGAGCATTTCACCTTCCTGGCTAACCCGTCCCTCTACAGACGTTGCGCCTGACCTCATTGGTTGTAC
>JBBSHC010000243.1:0-5972 GCA_038253425.1 Leptolyngbyales cyanobacterium
AACTGAACATGGAAGCAGTTTGGGCAATGATGATCCTGCCAATTCTTGCCAGCTCAACGTAAAGCGCGCTGCCAATTAGCGTTGACACGCGTACCAACGGCATTAGACGCAAACAAAGGACATTTACCCGCTATACCGCTTCGCGTGACACAGCAACCCAGCAATTGTGATTACCGAATCGCTTGCCTTTAGCTAACCGCTTTGAATGTAGTACTGCGATAGTAATAACAAGCAAGAAATGAGTCCATTCTCGCCTCTCCAACCGCGATCGCAGCTACCTTGTCCATAAATTTACGGTCAATCAGGTGCTTCAGTGGTTGCTCTACACAGTTAAAGCGGCACATGGCAGCAGCAGCTTTATGATCCCACTCTGGGTAGTAGTGCAGAATGTCGTCGGGCATAACCTTAGTACGCAGGCTGCCGTGCTCTGGGAAGCAGTAAAAGGGTTTGTCGAGATTGAAGTAGCCGTAATCATCGGTTAATTCATCGCCGAGATGAATATCACGCGCCGCGAGTTCAAATTTATAGGGCGTCGCAATGCAGCTTGAATTGAAGCTGTGGTTCACATAGCGGGCAATATCCCAGCACAAGATGTACTGCCCCTGTTCATCCCGATAGCTGTATTTGATCAAGCGATCGCGCCGAACCGTATCCAGTGCTGCGACAGCCGCTTCATCAAATTTCTGGTCAAGTTCGTCAAGGATCCAGGTAATCGTTCCTTGTGGAATCAACTTCGTTGCAAACACACCGTAACCAATAGAGTCATTGATAAAACGAAGCTCTGTGTGTGGATGCATCATTGCGGTTGAGAACCCTCGATCTGGGAAACAAAATTGCGTAAAACCGTGCCATCAAGCCGACTGATGCCTGACGCTTAAAGCGCTTGGTCGTTAGAAAGAAGTTAAGCTTATCCCGAATTAATCTGGAGTTCAAAAGTAATTTTACGGAACGCAACAACACGATAGGAGCGATCGTGCACGATCGAAGCGGACGTCTACTAACTAGCAATTGAAAAAGAACATGGTGGCGCGTAGTGACCAGCGGTCAAAGCCGATTGCTCCAATCGTAAGCAGCGAGTTACCAAGATCTGAAGTTTCAACTTTACCAACCGCTAGGAACGCCACGCCGCTAATACCCTTCTTCCTCGTATTCTGGCGCTTTGATTTTCTCTGGGATATTCACTCGCGGAGCTTTGTAGGGTTGCGTTTCTGGATCAGCCCATGCATCTTCTTCCCCCTCGTACTCGTTGTAGTCGTTTTCAGGATAGGGCTGCGGTTCTGGTCGTTGTTCGTAGCGATCGCGCGCAGGGGTCGCTTCACTCCAGTTGTCTTCCTCTTCTTCGTCGTAGTAAAGTGGCTCAACCCGTCGCTGCTGTTGGCGGAGCTGTCGCGGCTGAGCATCGCCCCAGTTGTCGTCATCCCAGGTTTCTTGAATCACTGGTTCTTTCTGACGAACAGGCGTTGAAATGGGTGTGCGTAACCCGGTGCCAAGCTGGTTGTCAGCACGGACGGGAGCCACATAATCGTCCTCTTCGTCACGTTCCCAGGGAGGGCTACCAATACCGAGCCGTTCCAGGACACCAACTGAAAGCTGAAGCAGGCGTTCTTCGGAGCCTTCAAACACAATCAAGCGATCGGGTCCGCTGCTCACGACTTCAGTGACGGGCAGTTCATACGTGCTGACAACCTGGTCGGGGATGAGGGGCAACCCGATCGAGGCGAGAATGAGCGAGGTCACTTTGCCGTTATCAATATCAAACTTAAAACCCCGGACTTTGCCCAACAGTTCACCCGTTTCGGTCACCACTTCGCAGTTAATCAGGCTGCTGTAGGACTCAACGTCAATATCTTCGATTACATCCTCATCATCGACTAGAATAACATCGCCAATCTGCCGGATGCTGCTCAACAGCATGGGCTGTGGCGTCCCGTAAAGCAAGTTTGGGCGCAAACTGAGCGCGACGACCTCTTGCTGGTCAATATCTACCCAAAGCTGACTGACCACACCCAGCTTTTTGCCGGTATCACGAGTAATGACCTGGGTGCCAAGGAGGTCTGAACGCTGGCGAATTTCTTCAAATGCCATTTAAATCGAATCCTGATTCGCGAATCCTGATCACTATCAAATCATATAGAGGTCAAATCATACAGAGGCGCTTTGGGGCAATAGGTTGATGCCCAGAACCTGAGTGTGTGCTCCCCGCGCCTGAGTCACCCCAATGGTGCGATCGGCAGACTCAATCATAGGGCGGCGGAGACTGACCACAAGAAACTGTGCCTCTTGCGCCTGCTGTTTGATCATTCTAGCTAATCGCTCTACGTTTGCCCCGTCTAAAAACATATCGACTTCATCAAAGGCGTAGAAGGGGGAGGGGCGGTAGCGCTGCAACGCAAAGATAAAACTGAGGGCAGTGAGCGATTTTTCGCCACCAGACATGGAGGCAAGACGCTGCACGGGCTTACCTTTGGGATGGGCGACCAGATTAAGCCCGCCATTGAATGGGTCTTGGGGATCTTCTAGCTGGAGATGACCATCCCCATCGGAGAGGGTGGCGAAAGTTGCCTGAAAGTTTTGGTTCACAGCATCGAAGGCTTCTTTAAAGGCGCGCTGGCGGAGGGTGGTGAAGTTTTCAATGCGTAGGAGCAGTTCAGTCCGTTCTTCTTGCAGCGTTCGCAGTTTTTCCGTCAGTTCTTCGAGCCGGGTCTGGGTGCGATCGTACTCTTCAAGTGCCAGCATGTTGACGGGTTCCATTGCCTGGAGGCGTTTTTGCAGCGATCGCAGTTCGTGCTGCAATTCCAGCAGATCCCGCGTGTCGGCATCGGGGATTTCGGGTAGGGGATCGGGCAGATCGGGTTGCTGCGCTTCTAGCTGGGCTTGTAGAGTGTGCAGTTCTTCACGACGCGCCTGTTGGGTTTCCTGGAGTTTTTGCTGCTGCCAAGTCAACTGTTGCTGTTGCGTTTGCTGATCGCGTAGCTGACGTTCAGCGCGATCGCGGGTTTGTTTTTCTAGCCCCAACCGCTGTTCTAGCGCTGCCAGTGCCGTCTGCGTTTCGCCAATTTGCTGCTGGAGGGCTGATTGCTGACTGCTAATCCCTGACTGCTGCTGGATCTGCACGGTTTGCTGGGTGCGATAGTCCTGTAGACGTTCTTGCTCCTGCTTGCTTTTTTCTTGTAATCTCTGACGCTGATTGTCCAGGTCTTGCAGCCGTTGCTCCACCGATCGCACTGCAAGTTCCCGCTGCGTAAGGTCGGCTTCCTGGGCGCGTAAAGCCGTTTGGATTTGTTGCCACTCACTATGCGTTTGCGATTGTTCCAGATCTGCCAGGGTTTGTCGCACGTTCTGAAGCTCGCGCTCTTGAATGGGAATGTCTCCGTCCAACGTGTGCAGACGAGTTTGAGCGGTTGCCAGTTCTTGAGTATTTTGCGCCAGTTGGGTTTGCACCTGGGTGAGGGTAATGGTCAGCGTCTGAAGGTCTGCATTGATTTGTTCGGTCTGAAGCTGGGCTTCACGGTGCTGCTGGCGGGCTTCGACCAGGGTTTGCGTCCGTTCTTTTGTGAGTTGCTGTGCCCGTTGAAGGCTGTGATCGCAGCGATCGAGGATGCGCTCAATTTCTTGCAGGCGATCGCGCAAGGCGATTACTTCCGCTGACTCGGTGGCTTCAACGGTACCAAAATGGATCGATTGACGCTGGCTGGTGCTGCCGCCTGTCATTGCGCCACTGGTTTCTAGCAGTTCACCGTCGAGGGTGACGATGCGATGTTGCCCCATGTGCCGCCGCGCTGCACCGAGAGTCTCGAAAACAACGGTGGTGCCAAAGACGTAAGCGAAGATATTGCGGTAGCGATCGTCAAAGTCAATTAAATTAACAGCGTAATCAACGCAGCCGGAGAGCGATCGCAGTCCATTGTTAGACGGGATGCGTCCCGACTGAATCTTGTTCAGCGGTAGAAAGGTGGCTCGTCCTGCTCGTCGCTGTTTTAAGATTTCAATACCAGCGGCTGCGATCGCGTCATCTTCCACGACCAGATGCCCCAAACGCGCTCCGGCGGCAGTTTCCAGGGCAAGCTGACAACGCGGATCAACCCGACCGAGTTGTGCCACCAGACCGCAGATTCCTGGTAGGTTCATTTGCAGAATGATTTGGGTCGCGTGAGTGCCCTGCGCTTCCTGTATTGCCTGAGTCTGGGCTTCAAGCTTGTCGAGCCGCCGCTGTTTTTCCCGCTGTTCGTGCAGCAGTCGCGTCTGGGTTTCTTGCTGAAGTTGAAGTTCTTGTTCAGCGGCAGTTACGGCTTGCGCGATCGTCTGGATTTGCGTTTGGGTTGCGTTCAGTTGCGCTTCAACGTCTGCTTTCTGCGTTTGTCGATCGCTCAGGCGCTGCTGCAACGTTTGCAGGGATTGCGTCTGCTCCTGTAGCTGTCGCTCTAGCTGACGGGTGCGCTCCTGTAACTGTGCTTGTTCGGTCCGTCGCGGTTCCAGGGCAGCTACCAGCGTCTCAATTTGATGATGCAGCGCTGTTTGCTCTTGCACCCAGGCTTCGGCACTGGCGGCGGAGGCATTAGCAGCGTCACGGTTTTGTTCAAGCACTTGCCGTGCTCGATCGCGCTCCTGTTGCAGCAACGCAACCGCTTGTGTCTCTAACGTCTGCTGTTGAGCCAGCGTTTCGATCGTTTGCAGGTGTTCCTGTAAATCGCGCTGCGTTTGCGCCAGTTTTGCCGCCACATCTCGGCTGGCAGTTTGCAACTCCTGCTCTTGCCGCTGGATCTGACGTAGCTCAGCTTCGCGGGTTGCCAGAGTAGACTGAAGCGCTAACTGTTCGTCTTCACCCAGAGCGCGTACGCGAGCGTTGAGTTGTTCCAGTTCAGCAGATGCCTGGTGAATGGTGGTTGTCAAAGCAGCAAGTTGAATACTGAGGTCGGCGTGTTCTCGATCGCCCCCTTCCAGTTGCTCTCGTAAACGTTGAGCGCTTTGAGCAGACCGCTGATAGCGAATCACGACCTCCCACTGCTCTTTGGTTTGCAGCTCGTGCCGCAGTTTTTTGTATTTCTCGGCTTTGATGCGATCTTGAGCAAGGCGATCGCGCTGGTCGATTAATTCTTTTTCGACAATATGGTAGCGGTCTTCGTGATCTTTAACAGCATTCAGTTTTTCTTTCGCCTGGTTAATCTTGCGATCGAAGGTTGCTACCCCTGCCAGTTCATCAATAATTTCCCGTCGCTCACGGGAGTTCATCGAAATAATCCGCGTTACGTCGCCTTGCAGCACCACATTGTAGCCTTCGGGATAGACGCGCAGACGGTTTAACTCTTCGTGCAATTCTGTCAACGTGCAGGGTTCGCCGTTGATGTAGTAATTGGACGTATAGGTGCCCTGCTGAGTAACGCGCAGTTTACGGGTAACGCTCCATTCCGTCCGAATCGGTCGCACGCCATTGCCATGAGCCTGTCCGTTCTCTGAATGTCTATTTTGGGCGTTCTCTGAATGCCCGTTTTTTGAGTGACCATTGCCGTTTTGAGAGTCGTCATAGAGCGAACCGTCGCTGTTAAGTTGGCGCTCGATCGCATCCTCCAGCAATTCCGGTTCATCTGACAAATCAAACGTCACGGTCACGCTTGCTTCGACGGTAGAGCGACCACGAGTACTTTGCGTATGATTTACCAGGTCGGGAAGTCGTTCTGCCCGCATTCCTTTAGAACCTGCCAGCCCCAGGCAAAACAGCAGCGCATCCAGCAAATTTGACTTGCCAGAACCGTTGGGTCCAGAGACCACTGTAAAACCGGGCAGCAACGGAATGGGCGTTGTGCCACCAAAGGACTTAAAGTTGGAGAGTTCCAGACGTTTAATGTACACAGGCGAGGCTGCCCAGCCGTTTGAGTTGGAAAAGTTTTTGCGGAAAAGTCAGTGTTTAGTGTAGCCTCTCGGCGCTTGCTTAAACAGAACAATTGCCACTCTTTTTATAGCACTGTTTAGAACAG
>JBBSHC010000244.1:0-5972 GCA_038253425.1 Leptolyngbyales cyanobacterium
AGTTAAGCGCTCTAGCTCCTTTGCCGTAATGGCTAAGTCTTGCAAATTTGGGTGCATAGTAGTAAGCGTTAGTAGCCTGAAATTGACCCACGATCGCGTCAAAACAAAAGACTCATCAGGGCATTCCACACACCTAAAAAGAAGCTTCCCTCTCTGGCACGGAAGAGTTCAAAGTTCCCGGGTGAGCCAAAGAAGGGTCTGAGCGTCCAGCCAAGTTGGCTTCCAACAAACCCGTAGAGTACTAACCAAAAGCGTAAAATATTTTAGCGAACCTTAATGCCTGAATCAGCACTGCGATCGGATATTGGCTTCATGACCTGGTAAAGGAACGAAACGCCAATAATGCCCGTCAGCGCAAAAATAGCAACATTAAGCAGCAAAAAGAATGAGTAGTCATTAACGGTAATCAGAAAAAACAACGTAACGGGAGCAAAGCCGCAAAGTAAGATGGCAATGACTGAAACTGCGGTTAGTAAGTATGTAAAATGTTGCCCGATCGTTTGTTTTGAGCCAAAGAGCGCATTGAAAATGTACAGCGTTGGCAAACAGACTAATAGTGTAATCAAGTACAAGGCAGGCAGCTTAATCGCAGAAGAAGCAACCTGGGGAAAACTGTGAAAAGCCCCAATGATGGCTCCGTAAAGCGCAAAAAAACACGAACTGGAAATGAGCAGCGCCGTCATTTTGCTTTTAAGCCCAATACCCTGATAAATTTCCTCTAAAAACTCCTTGCGATCGCGGAGTAGGGAAATAACGGTAGAAAAGTAGTTCACGGTGATTCTCCTGCAAGCGGTAGGTGAAAGTGAGCCATGCGTTTGGGGGAAGCACCCTTACATACATCGTCTTTCCTGCTATTTCGGATGCTTCACAGTAACCTCATGCTCAAAGTGCCAATGCATCCTTAGGAGGCATCCCTTACAGCGATGTGCAAATGTATCAGCCACAGTCCGATCAGCAAAAGACTGAACGCTGAACGCTGACCCAAACCTGTGTTGTACCCAACTGAACCCTGCTGTAAATCACAGCGACTGGAATAAAGCATTAGCATCCGTCGCGATTGCCTATGATGAGGAGAGAACGATCCGGTTTTATTTCATGCAATTTATCGATCAGGCAGAAGTTCAGGTACAGGCAGGTAATGGTGGCGATGGGCTGGTTGCCTTTCGGCGAGAGAAGTATGTACCCGCTGGGGGACCATCAGGCGGCAATGGTGGGCGCGGTGGCTCCGTTATCTTCCGCTCGGTAGAGAACCTGCAAACGCTGCTGGACTTCCGCTACAATCACATATTCAAAGCGGACGATGGGCAAAGGGGTGGACCCAATAACCGCTCTGGTGCAGCGGGGCACGATCGCATCATTGATGTTCCCTGTGGCACGATGGTTTACGACGCGGGAACAGGCGAACTTCTAAGCGACCTGACAGAGCCAAATCAAACCTTCTGTGTTGCGAAAGGTGGCAAAGGTGGGTTAGGAAATCAACACTTTCTCAGCAACCGCAACCGCGCTCCCGAACGTGCCTTGCCTGGGCTGCCAGGTGAAAGCCGCTTTCTACGCATGGAGCTAAAATTGCTGGCAGAAGTTGGCATTATTGGTCTACCAAATGCAGGTAAGTCTACTTTAATTGCGGCGCTGTCCTCGGCTCGACCCAAAATTGCGGATTACCCCTTTACAACGCTGGTACCAAATTTGGGCGTGGTTCGCAAGCCAACAGGCGATGGCACCGTCTTTGCTGACATTCCAGGGCTGATTGAAGGCGCACACTTAGGCACTGGCTTGGGGCACGACTTTTTGCGTCACGTTGAGCGCACTCGGCTCCTCTTGCATCTGATTGATGTTACCAGTGCTGATCCGATCGCTGATTACCACACCATTCAGCAGGAACTTCACGCTTATGGGCGTGGGCTGACAGACCGTCCTCAGTTTTTGGCGCTTAGCAAACTTGATGCGATGAGCCAGGATGCTGAAACGGTGAATCAGCTAGCGGTGCAACTGCATGAACTGAGCCACGTGCCCGTCTTTCAGATTTCAGCCGTCGCCCGTACTGGTTTAGAGCCATTACTCAATCAAGTCTGGCAGTCTTTAGAGGCACTAGAGCGAGAAGATGCCTTGAAGCTACAAGAAACACTAGAGCTAGAAGATGCCTTGAAGCGGCAAGAGGCGCTAGAGCTAGAAGACGCATTAAAGTTACGAGAGACACTAGAGCCAGAAGCACCTTTACAAGGCGATGCCAGCAGTACCATCAACCTGACATTTGGTTACTGACAGTTAGTTAGGTCAACACTAGCAGCCGCTGACCCGTTAGCCACAATTCAACCTTGATAAGAGACTTGCTACGTTGAGGGTTTAGCGGGCGGTATCGACAAAGGGCGATGACTGAGTAATGGCAATATCCGTTGGTTTACTGGGTATGCTAGCAGGATTGGCAGGAATATCATTATCGGCTCTGGGCAACGCTTGCTCCGATGGTGCGATCGACGGATTTGGTGTCACAGGACTACTTTGCGTTGCCGGAACGCGACTGAGATATTGATAAACCGTACGGGAAATCTTTTGCACCAGATCGTAGGCTCGATCGTCGTTGAACGATCGCTTCACCAGTACAGTCAGGGCATAGCGTTTACCGCTGGGCATATCAATCAGCCCGACATCACCAATCAGTCCGCCAATGTCACCTGTTTTATGAGCGATCGTTGCCCCTTTGCCCAAGCCTTGCGGTAGCTGGCTGCGATTTACCGTCCGCTGCATGATGTCTAGCATCCGATCGCGCGATCGCATGGAAACCAGTTCGCCCTGACTAATGCGCGTCATCAGCAGCGCCATATCCTTGGGGCTAGTCGTGTTCGTGCCTTCCAAATCAGGCAACACATTGTTGATCGCGGTGGAGACTAACCCCCACGAGCGAAAGCGCTGGTTCAACGCCGCCATGCCACCCAAGCGGGCAATCACCATATTTGTCGCCGTATTGTCGCTAATGGTGATCATTTTGTTGATGGTTTCCAGCGTTGTAAACTGCGTTCCCACTGGCAACCCTTGCATCTCACCAGAACCGCTTGCTACCAGTTCTTTACGCATGGTTAGCAGCTCATCCAGGCGGATTTTTCCGGCATCTACATCTTGAAAGAAGGCAACCAGGATGGGTACTTTAATCGTGCTGGCAGCGGCAAATGAAGCACCACCGTTGAGATCCAAATACGCCTCGGTATCCAGGTCAAACAAGAAAATCCCCGGCGTTAACTGAGGGGTCTGCAAGGCTAGAGCCTGCACGGCTGCTTTCAACGAACTGAGTTCTTGACCCATTTTGGGCAGTTGAAACACAGGAGTCGCTGTTACCTGGCCTGTGCTTGCAGGTTCGATCGCATCGCTTTTCTTGGCGGTTTGTTGGGAGGCTCCGGCTGCAAAACGAGAGGCAGGATCCCACATCGACAGCATCGTGCCAACCAAAACGCCAATACCAACGCTCAAAATTAGCATTCGTGCAGCATACAATCCTGCCGACAGACTGCGCGATCGGGGGCGAACGCTCGCGCGCTGGTGCAACTGATTGCCTGATTGAGCATGTAGGGCTCTTATCTGGCTAGGCTCAGCAAACCGTAACCCGTGTTTGTCTCTAGCTCCGTTTCGACGCGTACGCCCCCGTGCTTCACGACGCTGTGCTAACGATCGCTCTTGCTCCCGCATCCCTACCTGACGGGACAGTTTAGCCTGATACGACAGCCCGCGATGGGAAGGTTGAAACGCTGAGATTGCTCGTGGGTCAGCCTGGTGCGATGAGTCAGCTTGCTTGAGTGAGACATGACGTGCAGGCAAACGAGCATCGTGACGGCTTGCTGAGGTGCTTCGCTGAGCGTTGGCTGATGATGATGTAGCCAGTTGGCGCGATCGGTTCAGCACGGCTTGCCTTACCTGCTCTGGAGCCAGTTTTGAGCTGCTTTGCTTGCTAATCGGGTGCGATCGCCTGTCACCCACTTTCGTTCGTCGGGCACCTTGCCCAAAGACAATTTGCCAGAACGTTACACGACGTTTTGCGCCTGATCGCCTGGAGGCATTCCCATCCATTTGCACCGCGTCCCCCACACTAGAACGTTGAGTCTCCCCCAACCAGGCTTGAGCAGTTGGCAATTGCCGATGAGACGTCGCTTGTTCGCGCTGCACCCGTCTCGCCCCAGATAACCCGGTTGTTGCCGAAGCAGCATGACTGTGTGACTGACGCGGCAAACCGCCTGACTCTGGCATAGCATACTCCGACAAAGCACTCAGGAAAAAGATAGCAGAATTGTAGGCGAACGGCTCACAAAAAACTCTCAGGTTTGTTAGCCGTCCGTGCAGGCTCCAAAATGCCGTTGCGTCACTCTCTCAGCAATCACCGCTTGAGCCGTTATCACTCGTCCCATCCTTATTGCGATGCAGTGCCCATTCAAGCTGGCTTAAAATGCCTCTGAGCATCGCCACCTCCTCATTTGACGGCAGTGCTCGATTGAGTAACAGCCGAAACTTTTGCATCCGGCTAGCGGCTGTATGCGGGTAGAGATAACCGATCTTGAGCAAAACCGCCTCTAGATGTTGATAGTACGCCTCCAGGCGATCGAGCGAAACAAGCGGCGCTCCAGCGGCTGGCAAAGGAATGCCCGTCTCTTGCTCACTGTTCTGCCTCTCGCTGTTCTGCCTCTCGCTGTTCTGCCTTTCTCGGCTCTCCCGCTCCCACTGGTACAGCTCATAGCAACAAATGGCGACTGCTTGTGCAAGGTTTAACGACGGGTAAAGCGGACTAGATGGAATGGCAACAAACCGCTGAGCGTAGCTGAGTTCTTCATTGCTCAACCCTCGATCTTCAGGACCAAAGATCAGCGCTCCCGTCTCCTGTGGGGTTGCTTCGAGTAGCCAGGGTAGTGTAGTTCTGGGAGGCTCTAGAGCGATACCAATATCGCGGGTACGGGCAGTCGTCGCAAGCGCACGTTGGCATCCCTTCAAGGCATCTGGCAACGTAGCCACCACTACAGCCGCCTCCAGCACCTCTCCCGCGTGAACCGCCATTTGCCGTGCCTCGTCACCCAGCGGATCGCAGTGAGGGTTCACCAGCACCAACTGATGCAGTCCCATATTTTTCATTACACGCGCGATCGCGCCGACATTCAGGGGACCTGCTGGCTCGACCAGAATAATGCGGATATTGGCAAAGACCGTCTCAGGCATGTGTTAGAAGGTAGAAATAGAGCTAGACATTAAAGTAGCGGCTGGACAGAGCACTTTTTTGCTTAAAAGGCTAAAAGTTCCATCTACGTAAGCTTAAAACCGTCAGCCCAAAACCGTCAGCTCAAAACCAACGTTTCTTTCTCACCTTCATCCTTTTATCAGTATGGGACGCGCTCGCGCTAAAGCTGACTTGCCCACCAAAATCTGCCCCGTGTGCGATCGCCCCTTTACATGGCGCAAAAAATGGGAGGACTGCTGGGATGAGGTGAAATATTGCTCGGAACGCTGCCGTCGTCGTCGCTCTGAATCTAAAGCATCGGCTACGCCATGAATGAAAGTATCCCTTGAAGTGATGCTTCAACAGTTGTAAAGAAACAGAGTTGAAGCTTGTAGCGGTCAGCAGTCAGCAGTCAGCAGTCAGCAGTGAGAAAAAAGCTAATGGCTCAGAATATGGATGCAGCAAATTGCAGCTCAATGAAGTACACATCCTTAGCTGAAAGCCGCACTCATAGCCTGTTTTACTCTGGATTCTGACTACGTTTGGTTGAGCGCTCACGTCGAAGCCTGGCTCCTGAATGCTGCTCTAGTTAATTGAGGGTTCACAAGCTACAGAGATAGCGTTGTGACTAACACTGCATCAGTGAAATGTGACACTGTTCCTTAGAGAGATGTTGAGTTTTGTGAGGCTCGTTACACTTTTAGTGCAGCGTCTTAGTTGTAACAAGTAATGAGTACCAGATTTGAGTACCAGATTTTCGGTACATTCCTACTCCTTTGTTCAT
>JBBSHC010000245.1:0-5952 GCA_038253425.1 Leptolyngbyales cyanobacterium
CCTAGCGCTGAAGCACACTACTGGACGTTGTGGAAGTTGCCTATGTTTAGCGCACGCTCTCCCCAAGAAGTGCTGAATGAAGTACAACAGTGCAAATCTGAGTACCCCAACAGCTATATCCGTGTGGTGGCGTTTGACAACATCAAGCAATGCCAGGTAATGAGCTTTATTGTGCAGAAGCCACGCTAACAGCGAGTTATTGATTCCTCAATGGATTGTAAGCGGGGTAGGGCGGGCAATGTTCACCTTACCCCGTTTTTAATGGTGTGATCATGACGAGAGATCTTCGCCTGTGTTTTGTTGGCGAGTCCTTTGTAAACGGGACGGGCGACAGCACCCATCTCGGTTGGACTGGTAGGCTTTGTCAGGCTCTTTCCCAACGGGGTGATCGCATCACCTATTACAACCTGGGTATTCGGCGCGAAACCAGTACTGAACTTTTGGGACGCTGGCAGCAAGAGTGCGATCGCCGCCTTCCTCTTGGCTGTGATCATCGCGTGATCTTTTGCTTTGGTGTCAACGATACAACGCTGGAAAATGGTAGTCCGCGTGTAGCCCTACTACGATCGCTGACAAATGCTCGAACAATTTTAAATGCGGCAAAACAGTTATACCCAGTCTTGATGGTGGGTCCCGCAGCGATCGCAGACGCCGATCACAACGCCAGAAGCCACGCATTGTCAAAACATTTTGCCCAGTTGTGTGAAGAACTTGAGATTCCTTATCTTGATGTGCTCACGACCTTAAAGCAATCCCAGGTTTGGATGTCTGAAGTGAGAGCCGGTGATGGCGCACATCCCGATGCCGGTGGCTACGCTGAACTTGCTCATCTCGTCCAACATTGGTTTGCCTGGAATGCTTTCGTCTCGCTAGTTTAACACTCTCCGCTAGAACCTATGAGCTACTACATTTCGCCTCGCTTTCTCGACAAACTGTCCATCCACATCACGAAAAATTACCTGGATATTCCGAGCGTCAAAGTACCGTTGATTTTGGGCATTCATGGACGCAAAGGCGAAGGTAAATCGTTTCAGTGTGAATTGGCGTTTGAGCGCATGGGGATCAATGTCGTCTACATGTCGGCTGGAGAACTGGAAAGCCCTGATGCTGGTGATCCGGGGCGTTTGGTGCGTTTGCGCTACCGGGAGGCGTCTGAATTGGTCAAGGTGCGCGGCAAGATGGCAGTGCTGCTGATCAATGACATTGATGCGGGTGCCGGACGGGTGGATCAATACACGCAGTACACGGTGAACACCCAAAATGTAAACGGGACATTGATGAACATTGCGGACAACCCTACAAATGTGCAGTTGCCGGGTAGCTATGAGCTAGAGCCGAATCGGCGTATTCCCATTATTGTGACAGGCAATGATTTTTCCACCCTTTACGCGCCGTTGATTCGCGATGGGCGGATGGATAAGTTTTTCTGGGAACCCGATCGCATCGATCGTATTGGCATTGTCAGTGGCATTTTTGAAGCCGATGGGGTTAATCGTGGTGCCGTTGAAAAACTGGTAGATACCTTCCCCACCCAATCGATCGACTTTTACGGAGCGATTCGATCGCGCCTCTACGACGAACAAGTGAAAACCCTGATTGAAGATGTTGGGTTAGAGAACATTTCGTTGAGGGTAGTCAATAGCGCTGAAGCGCTACCTGTTTTCCGTAAGCCTGACTTTAGCCTGCCGCACCTGTTAGAGGTGGGTAATCAACTTTTGCAAGAACAAAAACGCGTGCAAGAAATGGGATTGGCAGAGCAGTACAACAAAGCGCTGTACTTTAACCGGAAACTTGGTCATACGGATGACCAACCATCTAAGCAGGAAGCATCTGCAACAAATGCTCCGGTCTTTCGCAGCTACGAAACTGGCAATCCGGTTGGGAGTGCCGCTGCAAAAGACACGCAGACACCTGCAAGCTATAATGGTCAGCCATCCAGTACCAGGCTGACTCCCGAAATCGTCGGTCAAATCAACCAAATCCTGGGACAGGGACATCGGCTCGGTCTTGAGTACGTTGATCAGCGCCGTTTCCGTACTAATGCCTGGAGTTCGTTTGGTTCGTTCCAGGGCAATGCCTCTGAGGCGATTGCGGCACTGGAGGTTTGTCTAAATGAACATCCGAGCGACTATGTACAAATCGTTGGCATTGATCCAGACAATCGCCGTCGCGTGGTAGAGACAATCATTCACCGCCCAAACGGTAAAGTTGCGAAACCATAGCCAAGCTTTAGAAAGACAGCTTTCAGCCGTTAGCTTTTGCTGCTTGCTAATGCAAACGGGTGGAGCTGTTTTTAGTTGTTTTTTAACAAGGCTTCAATCTAGCTCAGCGATCGCTGCTGACGCCAGCGGGCAAAGCCCAATCCCCCTAAACCGAGCACTAGCCCTGCAATGGTTGATGGTTCTGGCACACCTGCCACCGCCACCACTCCGATCGGGCGTTCCAGACTGCTGCTCGTAAACACACTACCTGAGAACGTCTTTTCGTTACCTTGCGCCCCATCATATGCCAGCACCGAACCAACGTTGTTTTGGGTGGTATCGAACCCAATTACATAAAGGTCATCGCTGTTAGCACCAGTGCCAAACGTGAGACTACCAATGAAATTGCTACTGGGGCTGGTGCCTGTATAGTTGGTCGAGAGGACGTTCAGTAAATTGCCCGCTAAATCATACTGACGAATGCCTGCCGCAAAATCACTCACATAAATGCTATCGGCGATCGGTGAGAGTGCAAGACCCAACAGACTAATGAAACCGGGCGTTTCTGGTAAAAGTGCAGGCTGATCGACAAAAACGCTGGGTGTGTCGGTTGATGTTAATCCCGCCACTTGTTCGGGTGTATAGCGTAGCACTTGACTGGCATACGTAAAGGCAAGATCGCCCTTCGCATCATTCGCTGTGCCTTCCGTCGTCACATACAGACTACCATCAGAGCCAAACAGCAGTCCGTTTGGACCATTCAAGCCATTGAGTGTCCCGAAGCCACCATTGTTATCAGAGGCAAAGACTCCTAAAAATGCACCTGTTGTGCCGTCGTAGCGCAAAAGTTGATTGGTACGAAAACTGCTGACAAACAGACTCCCATCCGGACCAAACGCATTGCCATAGGGTCGCGTTAAACCGCCTCCAGCCGCCGCTACACCAAGAAAGGTTCCCGTTGGGCTGTAGCGTAAAACCGCTGAATCCTGAGGATAGGTTGCGTCAAAGAGATTGAGACCGCTATCGCCCCCGCTGCTGACATAGACATTACCATCAGGACCGATCGTCAGATCGTCTGGTGCCCGTAAGCCGCCGAGTCCAGGAGTTGTAAAGTTACCCTGAAAGGTTCTCGTACTTTCGTCGAACACAATAATGTTGTTGCTGTCACTGTTGCCGATCAATAGAGCAGCATCCACTCTAGAAGCGGCACCTAAAAGCGTCAAAAGACTGAGAAGAACGGGAGCTTGCAGGCGAATTTTCATGAAGCTTGCGTGTTACTACAAAAACAAGCTCATTTTCAAAAGCTTCCGGATTTGAAAGTGTGTCCATGAGTACAAGGCAACAGCATCTTCATGCGAAGCAGTCTCTTTATGAAGCTATTGTGAAGTTCGTTGGCTACCAGCTTTTCGCTGACCGTTGGTAGCTAGTAGCGACCAGTCATTACCCTATTTTTTACAGCCTCTTACTTACCTTTTCCTAACGCCTCATAAATCAGTGCTGCTGCCTCAGCACGAGTAGCAATTTGCTTTGGCTTTAGGGCTTTGGCATTACCATCATTAATGATTAATCCTGCCTCAGTTGCCGCTGCAATCTTGCTTGCTGCATAGGTGGGAATTTGCTCTGCGTCTTGATAGCGACTTAAAATTTGGCTCGGTGGGGTTGTCGGCTGAAGCTTTAAACCCGTTGCTAGTGCCAGCAAGACCTGCAACCGGGGAATCTGGCGATTTGGTTGAAAACTACCATTGGGAAAACCGCTCATAAAGCGCGTCTGCGTTGCTTTGTCGATCGCGCCCGTTGCCCAATAGTTAGGCGTCAGATCATTGAACTTCAATGCTTCGCGGCTGGCTGGTCGATCAAACGCCCGTCGTACCATCTCCGCGAACTCTGCGCGTGTAATTGGCTTGTTTGGCCGAAACGTGCCATCGGGGAAGCCATCGACAATACCTCTGGTGCTCAAAGCGGCGATCGCGGCGCTTGCCCAAAAGCCAACCGGAACATCTGAAAACTGTTTAGGCGGCACAGCCGAGGGTGCAGGCGACACCTCCGGTTTAGGTGATGCCACGATCGATGCTGCTGCCAGCAGGGGCAATACATTGGGGGCAGCGGCTGCTGGAGTTGGCGCTGGGGATGCCGCGATCGGCGAGGGCGCTGGGGATGCAGTTGGTTCGGTTGACGTGATTCTAGCTGCATCTGTTGGGGTAGCAGCAGGGGCTTGTGATGGGGTTGCAGTCGGTGCAGGTGTAGGTGAGGCTAACGATTGAATGAAAGGCAGATCCATGCCTCCATTCTTCTGAGTGATAGACCAGAAAAAGATGGCTCCAATGCTAAGCAGCGCTACAAAGACTGCAATCAGCTCATCAGCACTAAGCTTACGGTCTGGTTGGGGGTTCGGAGAAGGAGTCATAGGGGGCTTTCACTCTACACATACACTAGCTAATCGTAGGGCAGGTAAGCAAAAGTGCATACGCATCTCTAGACTTAGATGCAAAGAAATTGAGGGCGATCGCTGGCGCTAGAAGCCTTGATAGCATTTGCCTCGTTGCCAATTCACTGATTCTTGCCTTCCCAACAGACCTATGACATAACTGTTCCTGTTTCCAATCCTTCCCAATGGCATTAGGCACTTGTCCTCCGCAAGAGTGCCTGCTGAGGGTAGCCTCTGCCCTGGTTACATCCAGTACACATCCAGTACGGTCGATCGATTGCTCCAGTTCAACTGGGACGCTCAAGAGTAGCGTCGAGCCATGTCGAACCATGTCAAGCTATATCGTTGTCAGGGTTGCGGCTGAGTTACCATGCTTAAGCACGCTTGCGTTAGTGGTTCTTGAGCAAACTCTTCTAGCTTGACCGATCGCAAGAGGCGTGCCCAGCTTAGCAGCAGGCTGAGATTTTGGGGCTGGATACAACGTTGCTCAGCCGCAGCAGCGATCGCGTCTTGCCAAATACCAGCGGCAGCGTAAATTGCGGGGCGATCGCGCAGATTTGCACTATCCAGTTGACTGATTAAAGTCGCCTCAGGCTGAACCCGTTGTACTACACCTTCTACAAACGGATTCACTGATGGCTGATTGGGATTGCACACAATCGAAAACTGCCAGCGATAGTCCTTGCCAACTTCTAGAACAGACGCAGCGACGGCTGGTAGGCTAAAGCCTACAATACCAGCTTGACTCGGCAAGGCGATCGTTGTTTTATACAGTGGCTGGTCATTGTTATCTAGCAGCGCGAACTCGGCTGTTTGAGCCACCGTATTGGGCACGTACCAGAAAAAGGTGGGACTGTTCGCTACAGTGGCGCTAAAGCTGTCTAAAGGCGTGAGGGGCATCAGCAGTTTGGAACCGCGTAGACACCCCCCACCCCGCGTTCCGGCTCCTTCTCGGCGTCCAGGAGTGCCGCGCTTGGGAGGCTTATATTCTTGAGCGATCGCTACCAATGGTTCAGCGCAAACAGCCAGGACTAGAAGCCAGGAAAGGCAAGCAGTCAGCCGTTTCAGGTAGCTTTTGTTGGGCGCTTTTGGAGTGTGCGCTTTTTGCGTATACATTTTTTGAAGCCTATAAACGTTAGATTCTTAAAGATTCAAACCAATAGAGAGTAGTAGTTTAAATAGCGATCGTGGTGAAGAGTAACCAGCGAGCGATCGAGCAAGTCTTTGTAAGACTAAAGCACCATCAGCTTATGTTTAGGTAGGTACTGACTCATCTACTTTTTGAGCGCTTGTGTTGAGCGCTTGATGGGATGGCAGTAGACGCAC
>JBBSHC010000246.1:0-5931 GCA_038253425.1 Leptolyngbyales cyanobacterium
CTGAGATTACGTCTTTAAAGTTTGATTACAGCAATCTAAGCGCCTTTTCAGCCCCTTTAGAGGACAACATGGCAATTCAAACCGCAGGTATGTCGATTAATATTGGCATCGACGAAAAATCAAGAGGTGAGATTGCGGAAGGGCTATCGCGGCTTTTAGCGGATACCTATTCCCTTTATCTCAAAACTCACAACTTTCACTGGAATGTCACTGGACCGATGTTTCAAACGCTGCATCTAATGTTTGAAACGCAGTACACCGAACTTGCGGCGGCGGTAGACTTAATTGCCGAACGGATTCGCGCTTTAGGGTTTCCCGCTCCAGGTACCTATGCAGAATTTGCCCGTCTCAGCTCCATTCCTGAAACGTCAGGGGTGCCAAAAGCGGAAGACATGATCCGTGCTTTGGTGGAAGGGCAGGAAGCCGTTGTGCGTACGGCGCGATCGATTTTCCCTGTGATTGAGCAGGTAAACGATGAACCGACCGCTGACCTTTTGACGCAGCGGATGCAGGTGCATGAAAAAACTGCCTGGATGCTGAGAAGCCTGTTAGAAAGTTAAGAGTTTTGAGTTTTGAGTTTGGAGTGAGCTTGACAATTTAAAATTCAAGCCTCTCAACACAAAGCGTCTTTCTCTATGTCCCAAAATCTTACCTACCGATTGCGTGAATTGATGCGATCGGTAGGTTTTTCGAGTTTTAAGGCGTTAAGTCAAGCTGCAACCGTTTCAGAAAAGCAGCTTTTACGGCTGCGGCGGGGCGAAACCGCCCAATTACGGGTTGAGACGCTCGTGAAACTGAGTCAGGTTTTGCAAGTGTCTGTGGCGGAACTTTTAGCTGAGTTTGATGAGTCTGAAGGACAGCGGTTAGTGGTCAGTGGTCAGCGGTCGGCAATCAGCAACCAACAATCAGCACAGCTTAAAACTCAAACCTTTTCAGCACAGCAAGAACTGTCAGACTTGAGGCAAGAGTACGATCGCCTTCGGCAACAGCTAGTGCAGCAGCGGCATGATCTGTGGCAAGAATTTCAGCATTCGAGCATGCAAACGTTGGAGTCGTTACTGCTTCAACTACCGACGGCAATGTATGCGGCACAACAAAATCCTCAAGCGCCTGCGGTGAAGTTACTGCCGCTACTGCGTCCGCTAGAGCGATTGCTACAAGAATGGGGCATTGAAGCGATCGCCGCCGTGGGCTCCGAAATTCCCTATGATCCCCAGCAGCATCAATTAATGACGGGCACGGTCCAACCTGGTGAGAGGGTCAGAGTTCGTTATATTGGTTACCGCCAGGGCGATCGCTTGCTCTACCGGGCAAAGGTCAGTGCGATCGTGTAAACACGTCTTTTGTCAGTGCCATTTCAATGCAAGGGCACTATCTTAGGATGGAAAGAGTGCAATTTTTTCTCTTCCTTCGGACTGACACGTAAGGTGTTTAGATCCACCATTTCTGGGTAAAACTCAGTACAAAAGCCCCCCATCATAGAGGTCGGGGATGTTTGCGTAAGTCCCATTCCTTTGGATCGATCATTCTCGGATGCAACGTTACTTTCAAGCTCAAGGTTTTATGCAGCACACAGTACTCGCGCCTTTTCGCAGCCCAGTAGCCTGGACGCTTTTTTCAGCAGCATGTTTGCTGAGTCTGCCGACACCGGGAGCCGCAGCGACTCGCAAAGATGTCGATCTGCAAGTGGGCGTGGTGCAGCGCTTTGGCAGCAAGGCAACGGATGCACTGATGTTGCAAGCAAATGCCGGCGATCGCCTGACGTTCCGGTTTGAGACTGAAGGCAAACTTCAAACGGTTACTAGCACAACGGCAAAACTGGATGTGGTGCAGCAACCGTTTGTGGAACCCAAACTTGAAGAACGGGTTGTACTCAGCACCCATCGTAGCTTTGAGAGCGCTGAAGATAGCGCCAATCGCTGGCGTGCTCAAGGCATTCCTGTGGAGATTGCCCAACCGGAGCGGTGGCAGGTATGGGCTAAGCGAGAGACGTATAGTAGCCCACTGCTGCGTCGTCTTTTACTGCAAAGTCTACAGGCGCAGGGTGTGCAGGCTGCCTATATCGACACACAAATGCTGCCGAAGCAACCCCGTGCTTCTCTGGTAACGAATGGCTATCGTTATACCCGCGATCGCATCGAGATCATTTCAGGGCAGGGCGTCATTCAAGTGGCGCAGATGAGCGGTGACAAAACCCGTAATTTTTATGCGGGTAGCTTACGGCTCCAACCCAATGCGTATGGTACTTACAGCCTGGTCAATCAGGTACCGCTCGAAACTTACTTGCGGGGCGTTGTGCCTTACGAAATTGGCACATGGGCAGTGCAACCAGTCTTAGAGGTGCAGGCGATTCTGGCGCGCACGTATGTCCTTCGCAATCTCCGGCGCTTTGCAATTGACGATTACCAGATCTGTGCGGATACTCAATGCCAGGTCTATAACGGGCTGACAGGAACGAATCCCGCCACTGACCGTGCGATCGCTGCTACTAGTGGCAAGGTGTTGACGTATAACAACGAACTGGTGGACGCCGTTTATTCCTCTGCTACAGGTGGAATCACTGCCCCCTTTAATGATGTGTGGTCTGGAGCCGAACGCCCTTACCTCCGGGCAGTGATCGATTCTGTCGGGTCGCCCTGGGATTTGTCGCGCTATAGTCTGGCAGATGAGACCAACTTCCGCCGCTTTATCAGCCAGAAAAAAGGCTTTAACGAAACAGGCGGTGAACTCTTTCGCTGGCGTGTGGAAAGTCGTTTAGAGGAGTTGAATCGGGACTTACGGCGCTATTTTATGGCAGTGAAAAGCCCCCTGGCGAACTTTAAGACGATTCAGCGGTTGGCAGTCGTGCAGCGATCGCCTGCCGGACGTGTGCTCAAGGTTGATGTCACTACTGATCAGGGCACTGTAACACTGGAAAAAGACAACATCCTGGTGGCGCTCTACGCACCCAACAGTACGCTGTTCTACCTGGAACCGCTCTACGGTGCGAATCGAACCTTACAGGGCTATGCGTTTGTTGGTGGTGGGCTGGGGCATGGTGTCGGACTGAGCCAAACGGGAACTTATCATCTAGGTAAGTTGGGCTGGTCGAGCGATCGCATTCTCAGTTTCTACTTCCCTGGTACTCAACTTCAAACAATCAGCAAGACGCTGACCTTTTGGCGCAACGATCCCAGCCAGCAGAACGGGGGGTAAAACGCTGCACGTGCTGACCTGGCGCCTGAGCCAACGCCAGCTAAAATCCCTTCAACGAGGTCAGTCGATCGCTGACGTTACCGCTTCGTTAGCAGGGTTGGCTAAGCTTATAACCAGTTTTATGGATGGCAATAAACGGCTACCGCGCCTGCTGTCATAAAATTAAACAAAAAACGGGAATCACCCCTGACATTCCTGCCAATGTGTGACTTCACACAAGGTAATTCCCGCAAACTCAAACGTTTCAATAGCTGACACGAGGCAAAGAGCAAACAAAAAAGCTCTCCACCTCTTGTCGTGCAATTAATACAGTTCTTCTTCTTGGTGAGTAATGATTGTGCAATCAGAGGTGGGGTAAGCCACACAAGTGAGCACATATCCCGCTTCGATCTGATCGTCATCCAAAAAGGACTGGTCAGACTGATCAACGGCACCTTCCTTAATCTTGCCAGCGCAAGTAGAACAAGCACCTGCGCGGCAGGAGTAGGGCAAGTCAAGCCCCTGTTCTTCGGCAGCGTCGAGAATGTACTCGTCGTCAGGAACCTCGATCGTTGTATTTAGCCCTTCGGCCTCGTTTACTAACGTGACCTTAAAAGTTGCCATGCAGTGGTCCTCTCAATAATGGAAACAGCACTCTAAGCTCATTGGAAGCTGGCTCTGTAGCTTTGTTTGAATAAAGTCTGCTTCCTGAATCAGCTTTACTCTTGATACTACGGGAAAACCAGGGGTTTAGAAACGTCAATCCATTAGTGGGATGAATGGTATTCGTAATAAAAGTACTAGATCTAATCTAGTTAGCTTATATAACGACGTGTAACGCCCTCTTTGAAGGCGTCAAATAGAAGGCTTGGAGCATCATTTGCTTTTGTCGGTCGCCGCTTGGCAGATAGTTGGCTAACGTCGCCCAAAACCTGGAGCAAGCCGTATCAACTCAGTGAGAACCTTCTGCATGAATCCAGTTTGGACAAATGTTTCCACGCTTGAACCGTGCGATCGCGGCGTTTGTGCCCTTGCAAAGAAGATGTTAGACGTTGGATCGCGTTATCCTCTACCGTTATCTGTACTGACTGAATACTGTGAGCGCAACCTATGAGTGAGTCCGCTCTCTTTTCTCCTTTGCGTCCCCTTCAAGTGGGGTTGGTGGGTACGGGCTACGCCGCAAAATGGCGATCGCAGGCGCTCCAGACAGAACCACGGGCAACGTTAGCAGCCGTTAGCGGACATTCGTTGGCAACAACCCAGGCATTTAGTGAAACCTACGGAGCCGACGCGATCGAAGACTGGACTGAACTGGTACAGCGATCGTCCCTCGATTTAGTCATCGTTGCCACCATTAATTCCGATCATGGCGCGATCGTCCGAGCCGCCCTTGAAGCCGATAAGCATGTGGTGGTGGAATATCCACTGGCGCTCAAGGGTGACGAAGCAACAGAGCTGATTGCTTTGGCAAAAGCCCGTCATAAATTGCTGCACGTCGAACACATTGAGCTACTGGGCGGAATGCATCAAGCACTCAAAGCCACCCTTCCCACGATCGGGAAACCGTTTTATGCGCGTTATGCAACGATTAAGCCTGAACGCCCTGCGCCCGATCGCTGGACTTACCATCACGACCTTTTTGGCTTTCCGCTGGTGGGTGCCCTATCACGGCTACATCGTCTCACTGATTTGTTTGGGGAAGTCGCAACCGTAAGCTGTGAGGCTCAGTTTTGGGATGTGGACGGCAACGTTGCGCCTGCGGCTGGTTACGCTACCTGTTTATGTACGGCACAGTTACGCTTTAAGGGTGGTCTCTTAGCAACTGTTGTCTATGGGAAGGGCGAAGCGCTGTGGCAACCAGAGCGGAAGATGGAAGTCCACGGAGATCAGGGCGCACTCGTCTTTGATGGGGATCAAGGAACGCTCATACAGACAAACGGCAGTCAGGCGATCGAAGTGGGCACCCGTCGAGGACTGTTTGCTAAAGACACTGCAATGGTGCTGGATTACTTAATCGATGGTACGCCGTTGTATGTCACATCCGACGCGAGTGCGTACACCTTAAAAGTGGCAGAGGCAGCACAGCGATCGGCAAAAACAGGTCAGACTATGACGTTAGAGTGAAAAATCAGATTACTCTTCTTGATCCCACCGTTCTAGAATGCGACGGTTCTCAGTTTGCAAGCCTCTCACCTCTGCCTGCATCTCTTCGATATGTCTTGAGTGAGCGCGAGTCACAGCTACCAGTGAATCAACCGATGCTTTGGTTTCTGCTGCTAAACCACCGATCTGGGTAAACAGTCGTTGTGCTTCGTAGACAAAGCTATCGACGCGATTACCAAGCCGATCAACAGTCTGACTGACCTGATCCACGCGCTGTCCCAGTTGATTTAACGTCTGATCGGTTCTAGCAGACTGTTGCGAAAGTGCGGCGATCGTCTGATCGGTTCTGGCAGACTGTTGCGAAAGTGCGGCGATCGTCTGATCGGTTCTGGCAGACTGTTGCGAAAGTGCGGCGATCGCTAAAGCATTGCTCTGTACCAGTTCTCTAAGTTCCTGCATATCCACCTCAAGCCTTGCTACGCGCTCTTCTGCCGCCATACGTCTTCCAAGGTGTTTGTACTCTAGCTTATTGTAACCAGGAGAGGGAATCGGCTAAAAGCTTTTAGATGAAGGGTAAACCTTTACTTTTTTAGATGTAAACCTTTGCTTCTTCTAAACTTAGAGGCTATAGAATTGCCTATCTCGCACAATTAC
>JBBSHC010000247.1:0-5886 GCA_038253425.1 Leptolyngbyales cyanobacterium
AGCGAGAGCAACGTTACCTTGACGTTAATCTTGAGCATGGCGGGCAGCGTCAAGCTATACGCGAACAGCGTATTTGCCAGACTCAGCACCGCAAACCCCAACAGGCGACGAATATTGTCCACATCGCTAGTGGCACGATTAATCAGATCGCCCACTGTATTAGCAGCAAAGTAGGATGGCTCTAACGTTAGTAAATGAGCAAAGATTTTTTGTTTCAGGTCAAACTCGACCTGGCGACCCACCCCAAAGAGCAAGATGCGCGATGTCATACGGGCGATCCACATGACGGATGCCATCGCCAGTACAAGCACCACGTAAGACAAAATCTGGCTAAAGCTAAACGTAATCTGGAGTTTGTCGATCGCGTCGCGAATCTGAAGCGGAATGCGAACGCTGAGAATATTCACAATTAAGAGCGCTAGAACGCCCAGGCCTGCTTTTTTCCAATGTGGACGGAGGTAGTCCCCCAATTTTTGCAGCCGAGATTGAGCCATCGTTCAGTGTGTCATATCAGTGCAGAAACTCTCTCATCCTAAACGAATTGGCGCAGGGCGTGGCGTCTTACCCGATCGCTGCCCGTCCTTTTTAACCGTCACCCGATGCCACGAGCAGCAGTGGCACCAGCCTTAGTAAGGCTTAAAAGATGCGACGTTAGCGAAAGCGTAGGAGGGCGCTGCTGAACCTGGGAAACCGTAGGGACACGCGTGGCAATCTCCCTGCAACCGCTGAGTTCTCTAAATCGAATCCAGCCGCGCAGGAAGTAATACCCGGAGGTGAGGTACTCTTCGATCGCTTGCGTACTTATGTACAACGCTTCAGCACTGGGCAAAAAATCAGTAACTATGATGTCATGCTCAACCAGGTTGCGCTCTGGTGCCAGCCGATCGAGCCTAGAACGGGAAGGCAGCGTATAAAAATCGGTAGGTCGTGCGAGCGGGCAAAACCCAAACACCTCGCGAAAGGTGCGGAAAGTCCGTTCTGTGTTCATGGCAGTGGAAACGATCGTCAGTCGATTGCCATAGTTAACACGGTTATCAGCCAACAGTTTCTTGATATTTTTGGCGCTCTCATGCACACTAGTGCCGTTGTGGTCGATGAAGCGCATCGCTTCGCAGGGAATGCCGAGGGTTTGGTTGAGAAAGGTCTGTATATCTTTCGCCTCCGAGACAACTTCATTTGTTTCCGCTTCTTTGATTTTGCGATCGGGGCGTTGCGGGGCACTAATGACGATCAAGCTACCGGGTCCTTGTCGATAAAGCTGGGCAGCATAGGTGAGGCGATCGGCTTTCTCTGTTAGTTGAATGGGGAGTTGGGTGGGTGGTTGTGTTAGCACCCGAAACATCTCTGCGGTTAGTGGCTCTTCGGCGCGATCGGGTGGCGCAGGTGCAGCAGGTTGAGCCGGGGTTGTTGCACCTGAAGCTGGACGCTGGGGATCGCAGGTTGTTCTGGGTCCTAAAAAGGGTCGCGTTGTGCCCTGCCCTAACAGCACGATGACTCTGGTATCCCCCGTTACCTGGGCTGGCGGTGCTTGAATCATCCGGATGCCCTCCCATTCCAGTTCCTGAGCCAGAAAGTAAGCAACGATCGGAAAGCAACCAAGCAGCAGAATCACCAGCATAATTTTGATGATATTGCTTGCTAATTTGGTGAGCTTGGTGCCAGAGAGCAAGATCAACAGCAGGATTAGTCCTAAACCAAACGGACTAAACGGAAACGAAATAATTCGCCAGAGGATATCTAAAACGCCCGTATTGGGAGCGGGTGGGCCCTGAAAAAAGGACAGCACCAAAATGATTAAAATCAGCAGCAGCACCAGCAGGCTCAGAAAAGCTCTGGGCAACGCTTTTAGCAGCACAAACCAGGTGACTAGCCCAACGATAATCCAGAGCAGTACCTGAGTCAGCAGCAGAAAGACATCTGTGAGCAGTAAAACCATGCTGAGCGTTCCTACGTGCTTGCGACAACTGAATCAGCTTTACAACGATGCGACCGCGATCGTGGTCTGCCCGCATTTTGACTCAAGCTTGCACTATCTTTTACAGACACTATGATGCAGCCAAATGATGATTCGGCAGCAATTGTGTTGACAATCAGCAATTCGGAGTACTTGAGAACAATTGGGATGCGTCGGGTTAACGCCCAGACCTATCTGAATCATACATTTGTTTTGTAATACAAGCGTTCTGCTGCAATCGCCTGCTACCCAGAACCACATGACAAAATAGGCTGGCTGGCATTAGTGATTTATGGTCAAAGTGCGTCAGAGGATCATGTTTTAGGAAGCCTTGCTATGTCGATGATGCTTGCGCTAGTTATGTTCGGTTTACTCTTCTTTGCCAGCGCGAAAGAGATGCTGAGTCAGCGAGTAGCGATCGCAGGTGGACGACACTGATGGATGACGATCGCGCAATCCTCTAACCATATAAAAAGGGCGCTCAAGCGCCCTCACATCCGCAACCAAATTTTCTAATCAATTTTAATTAGACAGGCATTCTAGGAGCCAAAGCGGTATGATTCCAACCTCTTAACTTGACCTCTAGCAAGCACCGACTTTAGCCACGATCACATACACTGTCCGCGCAATCAGAATCAGATCGTACAGCGGATTCCATTGAGTTTGGTAGCGCAGATCAAGGCGCACAATATCCTCAAAGTCTTTTACAGTCGAGCGCCCGTTTACCTGCCATTCACCAGTCATACCGGGCTTGACACTCAGGCGCTGCCAGTGATGGACGCTGTAGCGAGATACTTCGTCAGCAGTCGGCGGTCTCGTTCCCACAAGGCTCATTTCGCCCAACAACACATTCCAAAACTGAGGAAACTCATCCAGGCTACTGCGGCGCAAAAATCGTCCCATTCTGGTGACGCGAGGATCGTCCTGATTTTTGAAGATCAGCCCACTTGCTTCATTTTTAACTTGCGACTTCAGCGCATCTGCATTAGATACCATTGAGCGAAACTTATAAATGCGAAACGGACGCCCTAGCAAGCCATACCGTTGTTGAGCATAAAAAACGGGACCAGGGCTATCGAGCTTAATGGCGATCGCCAGCGGCACAAAGAGAATGGCTAAGAGTATTAGCCCTACTAAACTACCAACGATATCCACCAACCGCTTGACCATACAGTAGGCTGACGGGTGGGCAGCAACGTGAAACCCAGAAGGAGTGGCTGTCGGCAGTCCAATTACGGTTGTAGGGAATGTGGATTGCATGGTCGTTTCCGCTAGTAGTATCGAACCCGTATAAATACGTAATTTATATAAATAAACTATAGTTCCAACTTCATAAGCGCTGATGTATCCGCATACTTACGGACTCAATCTTTTCAAGAACTTTACAAAGAGACTCTTTTATAAAGTTTTGATGAAGTTTGGCTCAGCACGCGTCGTTTCTGAATCACCGTCGAATCTTTTGGTAAACCCAAACGAATGAAGCGGTACGGCTTTTTACGGAGTAACCGCAGCCTATCCGGATCATTGCTGAGACGTGGGAGAACTTTATGAAGTTTCCTCAACTAGAGGACGAGCGTTAGAATTCAGGAGCCAGAAAGCGAATGGTAAAGTGCCTCAGCCCTTCATTTTTACGAAGCCATGTCTCAATTAACGGGTGCAGCCGCGCTCATTCAGCCGCTTGATGGCTATAATCAAACGCTGGTTTCCTACGTTCATCCCGTCGATTGGGTCAATCCTCAGCCCGTCGATCGCTATGATTTGGTGGTCATTGGTGCAGGCACAGCAGGTTTAGTTGTGGCAGGCGGCGCAGGCGGTTTGGGGTTGGGCTTAAAGGTCGCCCTGATCGAAAAACACTTAATGGGTGGTGATTGCCTGAATGTGGGGTGCGTTCCCTCTAAGTGTGTGATTCGCTCTGCAAGAGTGGTAGCAGCTATCCGTGAAGCTGAACCGTTTGGTGTGCATTCCTCAGGCTCGATCGAAGTGGACTTTTCGGCTGTGATGGAGCGGATGCGACGGCTTAGAGCTAGCATTAGCCCAAACGACTCAGCGCAACGGTTTCAACAAAAGTTTGGCGTGGATGTCTTTCTGGGGCAAGGACAGTTTACTGGCGCTGACACGATCGCTGTAGAGGGTCAAACGCTGCGGTTCAAGAAGGCGGTGATTGCCACAGGTGCAAGAGCAAGTCACCCTGACATCGAAGGTCTAGCAGACGCAGGGTTTCTCACAAATGAAACGGTGTTTTCACTGACAGAGCGTCCTCGACGACTGGCGGTGATTGGTGCCGGACCGATCGGCTGTGAGTTGGCGCAGGCGTTTCAGCGGTTGGGCTGTGAGGTGACATTGCTGCATAAAAACGGTCATATTCTCGATCGTGAAGATGACACGGCAGCAGAAATTATCCAGCAAGCGTTTCTGCAAGAAGGCATTCACTTGCTTTTAGATGCCACGCTCAAACGGGTCGAGAAAACGCCGGACGGCAAAGTGCTTCACCTGACAGTGAAAGGGCAGAATCAGACCGTCACGGTTGATGAAATCCTCGTTGGCGCAGGACGTACCCCTAACGTAGAGGGGCTGAACCTGGAACAAGTGGGTGTGCAGTATGACCAGCAGAAGGGTGTCGTCATCAATGACTACCTTCAGACAACGAACCCCAAGATTTTTGCAGCGGGCGACATCTGCATGAACTGGAAATTTACTCACGCGGCGGATGCTGCCGCTCGAATCGTGATTCGCAATGCGCTGTTTTCACCCTTTGGTCTGGGACGGTCTAAACTCAGCAGCTTGGTAATGCCGTGGGTGACATACACATCACCGGAAGTGGCTCACGTTGGCATGTACGAGCACGAAGCGCAGAAAAAAGGACTGGAGGTAGAAACGATCGAGATTCCCTTTAGCGAGGTCGATCGCGCGATCGTGGATGGCGAAAACGTTGGTTTCCTCAAGATCCTGCATAAAAAAGGCTCAGATCAGATTCTCGGTGCCACGCTGGTTGCCAATCATGCAGGCGAAATGATTAGTGAAGTGACAACTGCGATCGTCGGCAAAATCGGACTCAGCAAACTCGCTAACGTAATTCATCCCTACCCCACACAGGCAGAAGCGATCAAAAAAGCCGCCGATGCCTATCAGCGGACTCGTCTCTCTTCACCCATCACAAAAAACCTGTTAAGCTTGCTGGCTAAATTTTCTTAAGCTTCTCTGCCTGCCAATCTGCCGTAAATTCACTTTTCCGACACTTACAGCGGTTTTCAGTTGAGTACAACGCAGCTTTGAGTGAGCGGTCAGCGGTTAGCGGTTAGTTTTTTGCTAATCGGACTGTGGCTTATACAGCATCGCTGTAACGTTGAGAGCGGTGAGTGGTGCGAACCCATTCGATAAAGTGTAGGTGTAACCCTCCTTTATTTGCACTCAGTATTATCGTTAGAACTGAAAGCATGACTTCCTTCGATCGCTGATAGCTGATAGCTGACCACTCATACATCCTTACAGACGCTCAAGCCATCGCACTCACCATCTGTCGGCACGACTCAGCACAACGACGACAAGACTGTGCACAGCGCTTGCAGTGTTAAAGCTGTTTGACAAGATACAACAGCTTGTCATTGACCTGTGTTGGAGATGAACATGCATAAATTGAATGGACTAAAGGCTGTCGTGGTTGGCGCGATCGCGCTTTACCATGGACTTGCATCTCGGTTTTGATGCCTTTGTCAATATCTCCATTTGCATCCTTACGGTTTTATGGCTTCTACTAATAGAACTGCTTTTCGCCTTGGCATAGTAACTATCATAGTATTTTCTATGTTCTCAATCCTGTTCTTACCCCGTCTCGTCAGGCGGCTTGGCTATGCACTACCAGGAAAGGGAGGTACTCCTTGTATGATTTCATACGCTCATCGGGACTACGTTGGACCTCTGGAATGCGAGCGGGA
>JBBSHC010000248.1:0-5865 GCA_038253425.1 Leptolyngbyales cyanobacterium
CAAACTTAGAGCCGCCTGCAATATCTGTAGCCCAGTTGCCAGGATCCATGTAGCCAACAGACACTAAATAGCCCGGTCCCGCATACGCCAGCATCTTACGCCAAAAGCCTTTGACCGTAGGAATGGCAATGCTGCGGTGTACTTCAGGCAGACTAGGACGCTGCTTAGCTAAAGCCTGCACTTCGCGATCGAAGGGATCCATCGTTAAATTTCATAATTCTTTCACAATTTAGCATGGTACCGCTAAGCCGTTGTTAGGTAATCTCTCTCAAGGCACCTATTGAGAGTGCTCTCAGGCGTAATTGATCGCGATTGCCAAAGCGGCTTAGAAGGGAGGGCTTAAGCGGCGATCGTAAAAACCTGGTTTGTTGTAGTAAAAAAGCAAACAGGAAAGCCACCGTGCGTTCTTTTGCAGAAGACACGGTAGCACGTACGTTTCGGAGTAACTAGAACGATTCAGGCTGACTACAATCTGACAGCCCTTACTGTTCTAGGTGCCAGTTCTGCCAAGTGGCGAACAGCACCATGCTGGTTGTAACTTTCTCTAAGCCACCACGCCAGCGCTTTGGTAGATCTTCACCGTTTGGTTAAGCAGCGATGAGGGTTTGCACAATTAGTCTCCAATGTCTTTAATCTAGTGGGAGAGATTTGTTTCAGACAAAGGACAACCTACGCCGCGATCGCAAACCCACTCACTCCAGCATCTGTTGAAACCAACTACACATTGTTTGGCTGCATCATTCAATCATCAGCTTTTCGCTGACCGCTACAATTCATGACATTATTTCTCTACAACCTCTTAATCTGTTCAGGGTTCTCTTCGATAGAGGAATCCCTTAAAGGAAATAATGATCAGGATTATCGTCCTATCGCTTGCATTGCTCGTTGTGACTGGCTGCACCAAAGCACCAAGTTCGTCGATCGCTTCCAATCAGGCGACAAAACTTGATATTCCAAAAACCAATGCGCCGACTGCTAAATTGCAGCGCCTGGCACCTGGTGAAACGCCAACTATACGAGGGTATGGCGACGGGGTTGGTGATGCCGAGGTCAATGCTCCACGTAACCCCGATCGCTGGCTGCCTCAGTTAAATTTTAGCGAAGCCGACCAGCAAACCTATCGAGAGGCATACTATCGCGGCTACGACTCAGTAAAGCCTCCCTCCTCATCACCAACCACATCCCCGTCGCCCACGCCCTCACCAACAACTTCATCGTCCATCACTGCGGCACGCATTGCAGAATTGCAGCGATGGGGCAAGGAAGATGGCACTGGTGATGCCGCCGCCAGTTTTGCTGCTAATCCCGGTGCTGGCATTCTCAGTAAAGGCATCACCATTCCCGCTGAGCAGACAATTTACACCAGCGCCTACAATAACGCTTATCAGCAGCAACCCGTTCCATCCACCTCACCCACACAGATACCGTCGCGTCTATCAACCGCGCAACTGAAAACACAAGGGTATGACGATGGGTACAACGATGCTCAAGGAAAGTTCTCCTTAGATCCTAATAGGGGCATTAATCGCTGGGGGCTGACTAACGAAACAGACCAGCAGATTTACATTACCGCTTACAACAACGGCTATCAGCAGTACGTAGACCCATCGGGAATTGTCCCCGGTCGCTGGTGAGCAGCTAGCGGTTCTCATGCAGACGCAGCAAACCTTCTAGCGCTTTGTCTCTAACACCCTGACTGATCCCGTAAGCTGTATGCACTCAACCAGAAAACGCGATAGTCATTACTCTCTACTCACTTATTTTTGAGCTATGAATGCTAAAGAGTTTGTTGCCCAGCTTGACCCGAAAGAGTTTATTGCCAAACCGGGTACAACAATTAAATTGAAAGATTTTGCGCCAGGGTATACAGGCACGATCAAGAAAAAATCTCACGTTAAGGGTATTTTGAAGACGAGTGTTGAGGCATTAGCAAAGTATCAGGATATCCTTTACGCTCAAAATACTCATGCACTGCTCATCATTTTTCAAGCAATGGATGCAGCAGGCAAAGATAGCGCGATCAAACATGTCATGTCGGGGATCAATCCTCAGGGTTGTCAAGTTTCTAGCTTTAAATCGCCCTCCGCTGAAGAGCTTGACCATGACTATCTGTGGCGAGCGTTCAAAGCTTTACCAGAGCGGGGTCGTATTGGCATTTTCAACCGTTCGTATTACGAAGAAACGCTTATTGTTCGCGTTCACCCAGAGCTTTTAGAAAAACAGAAATTACCGTCGATCGCTACAGGAAAAAAGATTTGGACTCAACGTTTTGAAGAGATCAATAACTTTGAGAAGTATCTGGTTAATAACGGCATTGTCGTGCTTAAGTTCTTTCTCGACGTTTCTAAAGAAGAACAGAAAAAGCGCTTTTTAGACCGCATTAATCTCTCTGAGAAGAACTGGAAATTTTCGGAAAGTGATGCCAAAGAGCGTGTGCTGTGGGATGACTACATGAAAGCGTATGAGGATGTTTTCACTCATACCAGTACAGAATGGGCACCGTGGCATATCATTCCAGCCGATCACAAATGGTTCACCCGTCTTGTGGTTGCCTACTTCATTGAGCAAGCCCTGAAAGCAATGAACTTAGCCTATCCTAAAGTTACTGAAGAGCATCGGCAGCAACTCTTAAAAGCAAAGCATATGCTCGAAGAAGAGCCGTAGTTGGGGCAACCTCGACGAGCAGTCATAGTGGGTGAGTGTAAGACATAACGCCCTACGAACGTAGAGACAATGGACGAAAGCTGAGCTTGCCATCATCGCGGGTTAAACGTTTGAAATTCCATCGTTGTGTCTGTGCTAACTCAACCGTGCCATGAGCACAACGGACGATCGCGCTTCCACTGGATACTTTTTCCGCCTGATCTGTGGGGCGGCAGTTGGCTCTGAAAAGTCTCTTGGGGTTGGCAGTGCCGTATCAATCATGCGATACCACCGCTCACCTTTGCCCAACGGCGGCAACTCAAAGGGAAGCACATCCCAATACGCATTGAGCATCACATGGAGATGTTCACCCGCTTCGGGGTGACGTAGTGTAAACGCTAAACTGCGAGAATTTTCGCCCCAATCTGGTTTGCCTAGCTCAACGCCATGCCAGACGATATGGGGTTTCTGACTGCCATAAGTGACTTCCAGCAAGCGCTCTTGCCGAAAAATTTCGAGCGATTGGATGAACTGAATGAGTTTTTGCACAAAGCGCAACAGCCCATTTTTTCGATCGACACTGCTCCAGTCAAACCAGCTTAGTTCGTTGTTCTGACAATAGGCGTTGTTGTTGCCCAGTTGCGATCGCATCACTTCATCGCCCATTGAGAGCATGGGAGTGCCCTGAGAGAAAAAGAGAATCGTCAGCAGATTTTTGATTTGCTGCAAACGCAGCGTTTCGATCGCGAGGTCATCTGACGGACCTTCAACACCGCAGTTCCAGCTATGGTTATCGTTTGAACCATCGCGGCTGTCTTCCTGATTGGCTGCGTTGTGCTTCTCGTTATAAGAAACCAGATCGTTGAGCGTGAAACCGTCGTGGCAGGTAATGAAATTAATGCTGCGGCTGGGTTCGCGATCGGGCTGAGGGTAAATGTCCGGGCTGCCCAACAGACGATTTGCCAGGGTCGCTACGGTATCGCTATCACCTTTGACAAAGCGGCGTACATCATCACGAAAGGGACCGTTCCACTCGGCAAAGCGATCGCCAATAAACGAGCCAACCTGATAAAGCCCAGCGGCATCCCATGCTTCGGCGATAATTTTAGTGCCTGCCAGAATCGGATGCGACTCGATCGTCCAGAGAATCGGCGGATCTTCTAGCGGATGCCCCGATCGACTGCGCGACAGCACAGACGCCAGATCAAAACGAAACCCGTCTACATGCATGTCTGCCACCCAGTAAAGCAGGCTCTCCAGAATCATGCGTCCCACGATTTCGTGATTGGCTTTCAGCGTATTGCCACAGCCGCTGTAGTTACTGTATTTCTCCTGGTCTGGCTCCAGAATGTAATAGGCGGAGTTTTCCAAACCTTTGAACGAGAGCGTCGGACCGTCCTCGTTGCCCTCGGCTGTGTGATTAAAAACCACATCCAGAATAACTTCAATCCCCGCACGATGGAGCGCTTTCACCATATCGCGGAACTCATCAACCGGACCCATCGGATCGCGACGAGAACTGTAGCCCGTATGGGGCGCAAAAAAAGCGATCGTGCTGTAGCCCCAGTAATTCGTTAGCCCCGGCTGCACATCCTGCTCATCAAACTGATGCACGGGCAATAGTTCTACAGCCGTAATGCCGAGTTGCTTGAGATAAGGAATTTTCTCAATAAGTCCCGCGTAAGTGCCGCGCTTTTCGGGTACAACGCCCGCATTGGGATTGCGCGTAAAGCCGCCGACGTGCATTTCGTAGATCACACTATCGGTATGGGGAAGATTGAGCGGTGCATCCCCTTCCCAGTCGTAAGCGTTGGGGTTAACGACAACACCCCGCAGTGCCTGGGCACAGTTGTCACCAAAACAAATGGCTGCTTCACGGCTATAATGCTCCCAGCCAACGACCGCTTTGGCATACGGGTCAAGCAGTACCTTGTTGCCATCAAAGCGATGTCCTTGTTCGGGTGCGAAGGGTCCATAGGCACGGTAGGCATAGATCTGTTCCGCACCAATACCCGGAACGAAGACATGCCAGTAGTAAAACGTTTTGTTCTGTTTGGGGTGCAGAACGATGACGCGCGCAGGTTTTGGATCATCAGCGCGATCGAATAAGAGTAGCTCTAGCGCCTTGCAACTTTTTGAAAAAATTGAAAAATTGACGCCATCGGGGTAAACGGTTGCACCCACTGGAAAACTGCGACCGGGTAAAACTTCAGACTGCATGAGACCCAAAATGGCTGAAACTCAAATAAACGTCTGCAAGGCTTAAACGAACAAAACCCGAAGGGAACGTGAAGCGATGGGCACGAAGCCAGCGATCGACCCAAACCCAATGCAAAAGGCTGGCAACAACCCATACGGTGGGATGATACAGCAAATTTGACCCAGATCGATCAACCGCTGCCGACGAAGTAAGTAAACAGAGTTTAAAGTGAAAATGTAACAGAATACAAACCCTATCGATCAGCTATTAGCAAGCCTTTGTAAGCCTACGACTGGTTCAATGAGGTTGGTAACACTTACCTACTCACTTTTAGGATGAGTGAGATCAATGTGTATGGGAGAAATTCACGATGGCACAAGATGAGCGGTTGGGATATGCATTAAAAAGTGGCGAAGGCATAAAAATCGACTTTCGTGGTACAAAAATGACGTTGAAAGTCTCCGGTGAGCAGTCGGAAGGAGCGTACTCACTGCTTGAGATGGTTCATCCTGCCAATGTTGGTCCAGCTTCACATATTCATCCAACCGGGGCAGAAGCGTTCTATGTGCTGGAAGGTGAGTACACAATACAGTGCGATCAGCGCGTTTATACAGCTCAAGTCGGTGATTTTGTGCTGATTCCTAAGGGCGTACCGCACAGCTATCGTTCTGGAACAGAGGGTGGGAAAGTGCTTGTGATCTGTCCAGCAGGTTTAGAAAAATACTTTTCTGATGTTGCCGAAGTGTTGAAAGCTAGTACTTCGATTATGTGGGAATTAGAGCAAGCGATCGCGAAGCGTCATGGGCAAGAGTTTCTGGACAGGCTAAAACACTGGGGACAGTAATCGCTAGTTTGTGAAAGGGGTCAAGAAGAAAAGCAAGTATGCATCGTACGATCGCTGATCGTACGCGTTGAAATCGTCTTTTAACCCCACCACCTAACACACACCACCAGAGTAACGCTAACCCGGTTTTCGTTCTGGCAGAGGCTCTGGTTTTACATCGACGGTTTGAGTCTGCCCA
>JBBSHC010000249.1:0-5860 GCA_038253425.1 Leptolyngbyales cyanobacterium
ATATTCAGCACATAAAGCCGAATGAGTTGATTCGTCTGAATGGCGATCGGATGCTCCATATAGTAGTGCGGCATTCCATTAAAGGCATAGAGTTCATTTTTTTGATCACCGTTCACGTCATACCCAGCCATGATCAGCACCAACTCATCAGCCGATGGACGGGGCGTTTTCGGATCAATAATGAACATGCCGTACAGTCCCTTGCCAATGTGCCGCGCTACGGGTGCCAAATGACAGTGGTAAAGGTGAACGCCAAACGGCTCTGCATCAAATTCGTAAATGAACACGCTGCCGTTACGGACGGGCTTTATGCCATCCATTCCTGCTTCGTGAACACCATGAAAGTGTAGTGAGTGTGAGTGCCCCGCGCGGTTGTAGAAAATGACCCGAATGCGATCGCCCTCCGTGGCTCGAAAGGTTGGTCCGGGCACACGCCCATTCAGGTTCCAGGTGATAAATGAGGTCGCACGATTGAGCTGCACAGTCGCGGTTTGTGCTTCTACCCGAAACTCGCGCACGGTGCGTCCGTTTTCAGTGGTGACGGTGCCATAGTCAAACTCGCGTAGCGTTGTGAGGGGGGTAAAGCCTTGCGGTTCTGTGATTGTGGCAGCATCCATCAGCGGCACATGAACGGCGTGGGGAGAGGGCGATCGCCACACCGAGCGCAACGCGATCGCGCCCCCCGTTAACCCAACTCCAGCTAAACCAGCCTTTAACAGAGCGCGCCGACTCCAGGGTTTAGCTTGATTCAAGGCAAAGCGATCGGGCATAGCTTCAAACAGTGCATTCCAAAACGTTACTGATAATTAGTGGCAAAAAGACCTTGACAAAGACAAAGTATAGAGGTTAAAAGAGCTTATTGTCAATTATTCTCATCTAGGCGATCGCACGTTTGCGAGGTTTGTCCTGGCATTGATCAACAGCGGTGGGCAAGGCATCTGTTACTGCCCCAGTTGTTAGTTTGTGCTGTTTAGCGTTCTACAGAAGGGAGAGGGGGGCATAGCAAACGGAGCACACACGCCCTACACTCCCTTAGAGGCAATCTGGTAAAAAAAGAACGATAATCGTTCTCGTTTGGTGAAAAGATAGAGTTAATTGCATTTTGTTAAACACAGGTGCCTGTTTTCTGCTGCAAAGCGCATGGATGCAGGCTGCTTGTTCAATCAATCAGGTGTAAGGAAAAAAGATCCATGTCTCAACGCTTTGTTCATTCCCTGTTTCTCAGTCCAATTATTTTGAGTACGACTGTTTTTGCGGCTGCTGCCCAAATGACTTCAGTCGTTCTCAGCCCCGCACAAGCTGCCCCACCTATACGCCAAATGTCTACTGAAGCGGCATCCCAAAAGCAAAGGCTCCCAATCTCTAAGTCTTTTGACGGGCTAGAGGGTAATGATGGTGTAGCGGTAGGTGCGCTGGATCAGGTGACGTCGGTTTCGCAATTAACAGATATCAAACCGACTGATTGGGCGTTTCAAGCATTGCAGTCGCTGATCGAACGTTACGGCTGCATTGTTGGTTATCCCGACCAAACCTATCGGGGCAACCGGGCACTCTCTCGCTATGAGTTTGCGGCGGGTGTTAATGCCTGCATCGATCGCATTAGTGAACTGATTGCAGCGGGTACGGCTGACGTGGTGAAGAAGGCAGACCTGGCAATCCTCCAAAAATTACAGGAAGACTTCGCCGCAGAACTGGCAACCTTGCGAGGTCGCCTTGATGGGTTAGAAGCCCGTACCGCCACGTTGGAGAAGCAGCAGTTTTCGACCACAACCAAACTGAACGGAGAGGTGGTTATTGCCCTGGCAGGCGTAGCAGCAGGCAACACGGTTAACGGCAACGCGGTGCAAAAAAACACGATTCTGGGCGATCGCATCCGGCTTAACTTTGACACCAGCTTTAACGGCACTGACCTGCTGCGAACTCGTTTTCAAGCCAGCAATTTGCAGCCGTTTTCATCAAACGCGACTTTTACACCAGAGGGTGATCTCCGGTTTGCAGCGGCTCCTGATGGCAGCAACAGTGTAGCGATCGATGCTTTGCTCTATCAGTTTCAACTGGGTGAAAAGACCACCGTGATTATCGAAGCCAACGCGGGGGCAAGCGATGATTTTGCGGATACTATTAACCCCTACCTGGATGGCGATGGCGGTAGTGGTGCGCTGACGCATTTTGGCAGCCGCAACTCAATTTATTACCTGCTCAACGGGGCGGGTCTTGCGATTAAGCACGAGTTCAGCGACAAACTCACCCTCAGTCTGGGCTATCTGGCAAATGATCCGGCAACGCCTACAAGTGGTAGCGGCTTATTTAATGGTCCCTTTGGCGCGATCGCTCAACTCACGTTCAAACCATTTGAGCCGTTGACGCTCGGTCTTACCTATATTCATGCCTACAACAATGATTTTTCGGCAAACGGTAGTGGTGGCAGCACCAACGCGAACCTTTCTAACCTTGGATTGCCCTTTAAGAGCGATTCCTTTGGGTTAGAAGCCTCATTCCAGCTTAACCCCAGCATTGTGATCAATGGCTCTGTTGGCTATACCAGTGCTGACGTGCTGAAAGGAACAAAAGGCAACGTCGATATCTGGAACTGGGCGATCGGTCTTGCCTTTCCCGATCTGTTTCGCAAAGGGAGTGTGGCAGGCATCATCGTTGGCATGGAACCCAAAGTAACGAACGCCAGCAACCGCCTTAATTTTTTGGAAGATCGCGATACCTCCATTCATGTTGAGGGGTTTTATCAGTTTCAACTCACCGATAACATCGCCATTACACCGGGCATTATCTGGCTCACAGCACCCGACCACAACAGCGCCAATAACGACATTGTGATTGGTGTCATTCGCACTACGTTTGTTTTCTAAAGTTGAGTAGTCGGTGAGTGCTGCTGTCCTGAATGCTTCAGCAGAGAAGGTTTTTTGCTTAGTTTACTGAAGCGTCAGGCAAGGAAAGCGTTAAAAGCGGGTAGGTTGTTCTCTCTACGCCGTTAAAGCCACTCGCGGACATCCGTCACTTGTCCTGTTACGGCGGCGGCAACCACCATTGCAGGACTCATCAGCAACGTGCGACCCGATGAAGAACCCTGACGCCCTTTGAAGTTGCGGTTGGATGAAGAGGCACTGATCTGGCGACCCTGAAGTTTATCGGGATTCATGGCAAGACACATCGAGCAACCGGGTTCCCGCCATTCAAAACCCGCTTCGACAAAGATTTCGTGCAGCCCTTCAGCTTCGGCTTGTTTTTTCACCCGCTCTGAACCGGGAACGACAAAGGCTTTGATGCCAGGAACAACGTGGCGTCCCTGGGCAAACTTAGCGGCTTCCCGGAGGTCGGTGATTCTGCCGTTGGTGCAGCTCCCAATAAAGCAAACATCAACTTTAGTGCCCTGCATGGGTGCGCCGGGATGCAGATCCATGTACTGGTACGCTTCTTCGGCGATCGCACGTTCATCGGCTGGCATCTCATCGGGTTGGGGGACGGTTTCGTTCACGGCAATGCCCTGACCGGGCGTAATGCCCCAGGTAACGGTGGGCGCAATGGTTGCCGCGTCAAACACCACGACATCATCGTAGGTGGCGTCGGCATCACTGCGCGTGCTAGTCCACCAGGCAACCGCAGCATCCCAATCAGCCGCCTTGGGCGCAAAATCCCGTCCTTTTAAATAATCAAACGTCACTTGATCAGGGTTCACATAGCCGCAGCGGGCACCACCTTCGATCGCCATGTTACAGACCGTCATACGTTCTTCCATGTTCATCTGTTCAAATGTGATGCCAGCAAATTCGTAGGCATAGCCAACGCCGCCTTTTACACCCAATTTGCGGATGATGTGGAGAATGACATCTTTGGCATAAACTCCTGGTTTGAGTGTGCCGTTGACTTCGATTTTGCGCACCTTCAGCTTTGCCAACGCCAGCGTTTGGGATGCCAACACATCGCGCACTTGGCTGGTGCCAATGCCAAAAGCGATCGCGCCAAAGGCACCGTGAGTTGCAGTGTGGCTGTCTCCACAAGCGATTGTCATACCCGGTTGAGTCAAGCCTTGTTCGGGTGCAATCACGTGGACAATGCCCTGATTGCCTGAACCTACGTTATAGAAAGTAATGCCATTTTCTTGGCAGTTTTGCTCTAGCGCCTGCATCATTTCTTCGGCGATCGAGTCGGCAAGGGGACGCGCCAAATTGTCAGTCGGAACGATGTGATCCACAGTTGCCACTGTCCGTTCTGGAAACAGCACTGTGAGGTTTCGCTCGCGCAGCATGGCAAACGCCTGAGGGCTGGTGACCTCATGAATCAGGTGTAACCCAATAAACAGTTGTGTTTGTCCTGAGGGCAAAACGCCTACCGTGTGTGCATCCCAAACTTTATCAAACAGCGTCCCTTTGCTCATGATCGTTGTGTTGCTCGCCTTGTATCGGTGTGATTGGTTTTGTGCGGTCAGTCTTTTATTCTATCAAGCGACGTTGGCAACGTGGAGAAAAGGGTTCTGGGTTCAGAGACGTTCCACCAGAGCTGCGATCGCGGCTAATTACGCACACACCTTTTTTACATTGGGTAGCTGGTTAACCACGTTCCACCAGGCTTTGAGCTTGGGTGTTTCAGCCGTTACCACGTCAAATTCTGGTGTTTTTGAGAAATAGCTAAAGATAGGAATGAGATGGAAATCGGCAAGGCTCACGTCACTGCCTAACAGATAAGGACTGCCCACGACTAATGATTCGATCGCCGCCAGTGCTGCTTGTGCAGGTGCGATCGCCTTTTTGACTGCTGCTTCATCCGTAGTGCCACCTTGACTGGGCACAATGAGCCGCTGAATGACCGTCGTGGAAACGGCAGGTGCGTACAGGTAGCTGTCAATGATGGCGATAATTTGGCGCATTCGCGCTTTGAGCAACGGCTCAGAGGGACTGAACTTGTGATCGGCTAACACTGTATCAAGGTAGTCGGTAATGGCAGTAGTTTCATAGAGCATGGCTCCATCCACTTCCAGCGTCGGCACCTTACCAAAGGGGTTCTTCGCTAAATACTCTGCCGACTGGCTCTCACCATTAAAGATATTGACGCTTTTGAGGTCATACTCTGCACCAACTTCCTCAAGTAACAAGCGGACAGTACGAACATAAGTACTGACGGGAGTGCCATGAACAGTGAGTTTTGCCATGAGTTTTGTCAAGTTTCAACCAAACGTTTAACAGTAACCAGGATACTCTACTAACCCTTACGATCGCCGCTGCTAGTAGCGAGAATAAGCCCACTAAAAGGGTACGACTAGTGACGCACCCAGCAGCACCACTGCCGTTGTATCGACAATGCCATGAATGGTAATGGCGCTCCAAAGGCGATTGGTTTCACCAACAGCAAGCGAGTAGAACAGAGATGCCAGAGTTGCCAGTGCCGCATAGATTGCTTTGTATTGCAACGGCGATAGCGTCATGCCTGCGCCAGGATTATTGCCAATGTGAGCAACACCAAAAATAACTGAACAAAGAACAGCCGACAGCAACACAAGCTGCTTGGGTTTCAGTCGATCGCCCGTTTGGGTTTGAAGCTGATCGCGAATAAAAACCATTAGCCCCGATCGAAACAGAATTTCTTCAAACAGCCCCACTCGAAAGCTGAAAAGTACTGCATAGCTAAGAAAAAACAGCACGGCATTAGCGATCGCGCTTAAATTGGCTACTGAGGCAGGCTCCGAGTGCCCAAACTTCAACAACAACGCCAGCGGCACCAAAATTAGCGCAGCGGTGAGAATAGCTTTAGCTGTGTATAAAACATCTGCTTTGCGAAGTTGAAAACTGTAGCCAAAATGCTCTCGCCCCAACCCCGTGCCGTGAATCACCACCAGCACAAACAGCGTTAA
>JBBSHC010000250.1:0-5856 GCA_038253425.1 Leptolyngbyales cyanobacterium
AATCTCAAATGATTTGGGCTGAGTGACGCAGATAGTCAAGTCTTCTTTGAATGCTGCTGTTCGCAGTTGAGGGTGGATATGGACGGTTGCAGTTTGCCAAGTCTCAATTGTCCACTCAGCGACGGGAGTATAAGGCGTCGTTTCGTGGGGATGTCCGCACCAGAGATCTAGCAAGCGATGCGTCTGGTGCAGCAGTTCAAACAGATGTAGCTGTTCTTCTGCCGACTTTTCAGCCATTGCCAACGCAACCGAGATGGGGAGTTCATCCAAATTGTCAAATAGACCTAACAGATCCCACTGCCGCCAATTCACCATACTGATGAATTCCAGATTGGCAGTACGCATGGCAGCAAAGAATTCGGGAATTGACCACCCTTTATCACCTTGCAGGAGATAGTTTGCCAAAATACCCTCATCATCGGTTGCAAAATGAGGTTTCCAGGAAGTAGCTTTGACAAAAACATCATCTTTTAAGGACTGCATGGTTTGTCGCACAAGCTCTACATCGGCTTCCTGAGATGTTCCGCTCGTCAGCCCTACGGCTTTGAAGAATGCTTGGGCGCGAAAGTAAACAGCCCGTTGTAAGGCGCTGTGAAAGTTGGTGCGGATGATGCCATTGGGCTTTAAGACCGATCGCATTGCCTGGAGCCCTGCAACTGGATCGGGCAGAAGGTATAGCACTTCATCGGCATTGATGTAGTCAAACTGAAGATTCAAGCTGGATAGGTCTTCGATCGAAATAGCGTGAAATTCGGCATCGCTGAAACCGTAATACTCCAACCGTTGTTGAGCAAGGCGGACTGATTCTGGCGATAAATCAACTCCAACAATTTTGGAGCCTGGGTTTGCCTCTGCCAACATCAGCGACTTGTAACCGGAACCACAGCCTGCATCTAGAATGACTTTGCCCTGACTGCTCACTACCGTTTGATTTCTCAGATAGTAAGCAGTAACCAGGTTGTGGGTATAAAGGGCATTAAAGTCATTTTTGGGAGAGGTCTCTAGCGGAATTCTAGGATAGGGAGCCTGATCAAACTGTTGGCGAACTTTCTCTAGCAAGTCGGTTTCTTGCTGATTCATAAAATTTTTCCTGGTGTTGAAAGGGTAGGGGACGGGCGATCGCTCGTGGTTAACTCAACGTACCCATTAAATTGCAGATGTAAGGTGCCAGACAGAATACTTTCCTGAATATCGACCTCAGTCTTAGCCGTCAGAGCTAGCTTCCCTTAAGGGAAGAGTTACGTTATACTAAGCGTAGTCGTTATGAGTTCTGATAAATTCAATGACAAGTCCCACCGTTGAAAATTTAGTCATCATTGGTTCTGGTCCAGCCGGGTATACGGCTGCGATTTATGCTGCGCGTGCAAACCTGAAGCCGTTTGTGTTTGAGGGCTTTCAGGCAGGTGGGTTGCCGGGTGGACAGCTCATGACCACCACTGAAGTCGAAAACTTTCCAGGATTCCCTGACGGTATCACGGGTCCGATGTTGATGACTCGAATGAAGGAACAGGCAATGCGTTGGGGTGCAGAGTTGGTTACGGAAGACGTAGAATCTGTCGATTTAAGCCAGCATCCGTTTGTCATTCGATCGAGCGATCGAGAAGTGCGTGCCAACAGTGTGGTTATTGCCACCGGAGCCACAGCAAAGCGCTTGGGGCTGTCGTCTGAGCATTTGTTTTGGAGCCGAGGCATTTCTGCCTGTGCCATTTGCGATGGCGCAACACCAATTTTTCGGTCGGCTGAGTTAGCGGTTGTGGGCGGCGGTGATTCCGCGGCTGAAGAGTCAATTTATCTCACCAAATATGGCTCTCATGTCCACATGCTCATACGGGGCGAGACAATGCGTGCCAGCAAAGCCATGCAAGATCGGGTGTTAAATAATCCCAAAATTACCGTGCATTGGCATACTGACCTTCTTGATGTTTTTGGCGAGGCAGACCATATGCAAGGGATCAAGCTCAAAGATTCTAAAACTGGCGAAGAGCGGGAGCTGCATGTCAAGGGTCTGTTTTATGCGATCGGGCACACACCCAATACTGCACTCTTTAAGGGGCAGCTAGAACTTGATGACGTTGGCTACATTGTGACCAAGCCAGGTTCGGTAGAAACTAGCGTTGAAGGCGTATTTGCCGCAGGTGATGTGCAAGATCATGAGTATCGTCAGGCGATTACCGCTGCTGGCACTGGTTGTATGACGGCGATGTTAGCGGAACGGTGGCTTTCAACAAACAACCTCGTCCAGGAATTTCATCAGACGACGGAAGCCGAGACTCGTGCTGTTACACCGACCGAGAAAAAGTCTGAAGCCGAGCAGGAAGCTGGCTTTGACCAGGCAGTAACTCGGCATGAAGGTGGCTTTGCTTTGCGGAAGCTCTATCACGACAGCGATCGCTTGATCATGGTCAAGTACGCGTCGCCTCAATGCGGTCCCTGCCATACTCTCAAGCCCATTCTCAACAAGGTGGTGGATGAGTTTGACGGCAAGCTTCACTACATTGAGATTGATATTGAGCAAGATCCAGAAATCGCTGAAGCAGGCGGAGTCGTTGGGACGCCCACTATTCAATTCTTTAAAAACAAGGAAAAGGTGGGAGAGCTAAAGGGCGTCAAGCCGAAGAGCCAGTACCGCGAGATGATTGAGAGTAAGCTGTAGAAGCCAGAGTTTCAGACGGGTGCATCGGTCAAGAGCCATTACTCGTAGACCAATGCACCCATCCGCTCTGCAAGATCATGCCAGCTTAGCGATCGTGACAATTTTACGTCCAGATTACTTTGAACCTGAAGTAGCTACTGCAAGCTGACCGCGAATGGCACCGTTGCTATATTTTTGCGTGTGAACATTCACGTAGTATTTGGCTGGGTTCTTCGCCATGTCCTGCACCAACGATGCTTTAGCGATCGTGCAATGGACGGTAGCTTTCGCATCGGGTGTTTGTAGCGGTAAAACGACAGGACCATTTTTACCCGCACTACCAACGTGAATATGAGCCGCTGTAGCGGTTTCGAGTCCGGAAACGGTAAGACGATAGCAGACTTTGTTACCGTTAAATACATTCACGATCGCGCTTCCCATACCCTTTGCTGTGGTTGCAGGCACCTCAGACTTAGGCGATAGGCTGGTGCTTAGCTGTGCCATTGGTGCGCTAGACATGGTGGCTGTCGCTGGCTTTGGGCTTGTCATCGTGCCTTTCATGGGTGCCATTGGACTTGCGGCTGGGCTCATCATTGTGCTTGGCGCGGTGGTTGGGCTTTGCGCTAGTGTCAAGCTCGCGCCGACGGTTACGATCGCCAGACTAACGCTAGAGATTGACAAAAACAGTAAGTATTTCATGAAGCACTCCTCAAAGGTTGGCAAGAAGGAAGCATAAGCGATCGGCTTGTCAAAGCCTTGTCACTGAGTTGACAGGTTCCTTACCAGACGACACGTTGACGGTAAAAACCCAATTCATAGCCATTCTTTAAGCAGGTCGCCAGGTGCCGTGAAAGCCCAAAGGAACGACAGCGGGTAACGCTAACGTGCAGACAGGTGCTTCATCCAGGCGATCGGCGTCAAAAATCCAGACTTCGCTCTGGTCAGCCTGGGCATCATAGACCAGGGTTAAAATCCAGCCCTGATCGGCTCGATCGACATCAGGGGCGTAGATAGGCTCACTGGGATAACGGTTTGTGCCCAGATCCGCTTCAGTAAGGCGTCCAGTTTGGTAGTCGAACCGAGCGATCGCGCCAAACATTTCGTGCTGTAAGTCAGCATCCGCTTGATGGATGGACAGGTAGGTATAGCGGGATGCTTGCCCCACCGTTTGAGGTGGCACGGTCGGAAATTCACAGCCGCGATCGACCATTTGATGCAATTCCAGTAGCTTGCCAGTTTGTGGCTCAAGCCGTAATTGCCATAACGTTCCTTTCGCCAACGTTTGAGTCTGCCCTGTAGCGACTTCCTTTAAGTACTGATTAGTTTGAAAATCCTCATAACGTATCAGATCAAACACAACAGAGCCATCATCCCCTTCATAGCCGTTGCCAAAATGCCACTGATACCAGGGTTCCGCTTCAGTACGGCTGACCACTTCTAGCGTCGTGCGATCGACCACGATGATTTCCGTGCCCTTCTCTGGTTGCCAAGTTAGGGCATCACTATAGCTCTTCAGCTTTGCCAGCACTGGAAAGGCATTCAAGCGTACAGGTGGCACACAAAACACTAAATATTTGCCAGCCAGCACCCAATCGTGAACGAGCGGTATCCCATGTAAGGGCACAGTGCCTTTTTGCTGCACCCGACCAGTTGCATCGCTGCGATATAGCTTTAAAGCGCCGTTTGCCCCAAAACTGACCCCAAAATTGAAGATGTCGCCTGTTTGCGGATCACGCTTTGGGTGGGCACTATATGCCCCGCCTGCTAAACCCTCCAAAGCATCGGGTTCTATTAACTCATCGAGTCCCAACGTCTCAAGCGTATCTAGCGTCAGCGCATGGGGCGGTCCACCTTCCCAGAGTGCCAAAAGTTTGTCTGGTAACGCGATTACAGAAGTATTCGCGGCGTTTTTCAACCCTTGACGAAAGCGCTGCCACCACGGACCAGCGGGCAACATCCCATAATTGCCAAACAGAAACTTGTCGGCTTGCTTTTCTGCCTGGTAGTAGGTGGTTTGCACGTAGCGATAAACACCTGTTACATTTGCATCCGTAAAATGTAGCCCCAAGATGCCGCCATCGCCATCAAACCAGTGCCCAGCCCGTTTGCCGCCGCGTTCCAACGTTGCTGGACCGTTGCGGTAGAGTGAACCCCGTAAGCCGGATGGCACTATGCCTGTGAGAACAGTTAATGGCACGGGACCAAATTCTGTAGCTGACTGAAGCACTGCCTTTGCCCAGGTTTCAGTCTTCAGCGGTTGAACTGTCTGCGTCATGGTGAAGCTCCTTTAACTACTTTTTAATTACTCTTTAATTGCTATTGTCGGGCGCAAAGGGAAGAGTATGCCTGCTCATTGGCAGACCGATCGCTCTACTTACTCTCAGTGCGATCGCATCACAGAAGAACCGAGGCAATTTAACCCTCTCGCCTGTCTGCTAATATATTGAGGTTGTTCAGGTTGATAGCATCGTTGAGTCAATCCATAGACCTGCCCAAGGTAGACGATTTTTTGCAGGAACTGGCAACCATCCAGCAAACGGGTTCTAAGCGAATTGCGTTGCTGGGTTCACGTCACGTTCCCATCACTCACCAAAACTTGATCGAAATGATGAGTTATGCCCTAGTGCTAGAGGGCAATCGCTTGATTACCTCTGGGGCAACGGGAACCAATCAGGCGGCAATCCGGGGTGCAATGCGGGCAGACCCTACCCTGCTGACGGTGATTTTGCCCCAAAGCCTGGAACGGCAGCCCCGTGAATCGCGGGAGCAGTTAGAACAGGTCATGCATCTGGTTGAAAACCCCAGCAATGACACGATGGCGTTGGCGGAAGCAAGCGCACTCTGCAATACAGAGATCATTTCTCGTTGCCAGCAACTCATCTGCTTTGCGTTTCATGATAGCCAAACGCTGCTGACTACCTGCCGTGAAGCCGAAGACCAGCGAAAAATTGTCACTCTATTCTATTTTGACTAGTGATTCGTCAGGTTTCAACGTGTGAGCTTGGATTAGAAAGGGTTGTTATTTTGGGATTTTGAGTCCATAAAATAATGCTCGACAGATCCCTAGCACATCGGTAGAGCCACTTCAATAGAGTACAGTCAGCGGCTTAAAACCGATCTTTCATGCCACGCAAACGAGCGAAGGTTTGAATTTCGTTTTCTGCCTTAACAGTCGATCGCAGTGTTTCTGTATCCCATCGCAAAAAGGGATTGGTTCGTTTCTC
>JBBSHC010000251.1:0-5839 GCA_038253425.1 Leptolyngbyales cyanobacterium
GGCATATTGCCCGGTCTACCAGGGATCGATCTGTTCGCTGTGTTGCAGTTTGGATGCCCAATGCCATGATGCGTGTAAGGCTACAACCTAGATCAATCGAAGTTGCAATAGCTCTGAAAACTAGGCTGTAACGGTACTTTCCAATCGTTAACCAAGCAGTGGTGATGGGTGTTGTCAGCGCACACTCTCATCGCTGCTTAGTTGTTGGCGCGATCGTCGTCTAGTATAGGACGGGGAAGCGTCTGCGAATGGTAATCAAACTCATGCAACCGCAACCGCGTAGTTTCTAGCTCCTGCGTATCTTCAACCAGGGCTTTTAGCTTCGTCATTGTCTGTTGCCAAACGGTCGGAAATTGAATGGCTTCTTTCGATACTGCCAACAGCTCTAACGCTTGTGTGTGCAGCGTCATTGTTTGAGAATGCTGTGAAGCGGTTTGTTGCAGCAAAATCCTGGCGTTTAGCACCATTTTCTGCTTAAAACTTTCGGCGTCTAGTTTGGTGCAGTGGGGGCAAACATCGCCCTGTAGTAGCCCACAATCCTGATAAAGTAGGGAACGCATTTGACCGACTTCAAACAGTTGTTGGCAAACTATGCAGCGGAGTTTGTCCCGATAAGGATAGCGCTTGCGTTCTAGTTGAATTCTCATAGTACGATGGCTCTTTACTTGAAGTGATGAGTTAGACGCGCCATACTACAACGCTAACTGATAGCCACTATACAGTTTTGGGCTTTTTCATAATTCTCAATATTAAGAAATCGATCCGGTTTTGGAGCTAAGCCGTGTGCGGTTAGATCTGCTTTTGCCAGCGATCGCGATCGCTTCAACCAGCCAATGCCCAACAGTCAAGCCTATACCGACTTGAGTGGCAAGACTCTTAATCTATGGGGATCAGCGTTGCCTTTCAGCGCGGCATCTTTTCACAGGACGATCGTGAGCCAAACGCGTGTCGTTGTTTTTAATAGCCCTAATCTTGCTCAAAGACCCGACCCAGAGCGGCGGGTGGCGTGCTGTGGATTGTTTGAGCAGCAGCACGGCTTAAATGGGGTGGCAGCAGTTTGAGAAGTTTTTCTAGCCCTTCACTGGCAGTCAGCACTAAAAACAGAATCATTAAAACAAACGGCGCAACGGTGAAAACCTGGGTAGGAACGGCTGGAATGGCGCTTTGGGCGACGCTTGCCAGCGATTGCAAAATGCCGAAGAGGTAGCAGCTAAGGGCAACTCTCAGAGGATTCCAACCACCAAAGATCACGATCGCTAGCGCAATCCACCCATAGCCTGCGGTATGCCGATGGCTCCATCCAGCTTTGAAGTCGAGGGCAAAGGCTGCTCCGGCAATGCCCATCAATGCACCGCCAAAGAGGGTGTAAAAGTAGCGTATCAGAATGACGTTCGTGCCTCTAGCAAAGGCAGCAGCGGGTTGTTCGCCGATCGCTCGCAGCATGAGTCCACTACGCGTACGATAAAAATAAGTCCAGGCTAGACCGATCAGTGCAAAGCTGGCATAGACGAGCAGGTCGCTCTGAAACAGCAGCTTACCGATGATTGGTAAATCTTGCAAAAGCGGTACATTCAAGCTGGGCACCGTGGGACCCGGAATACGGACAAACGCGTTACCCAAAAACGATGAAAGGTCAGCACACAAAAGCGCCAGCACAAACCCGATCGCTACCTGAGATTGCTTTAAGGTCAGCGCACCAAAGGCAACGACCAGCGCGATCGCCGCGCCCACTAACGCCGCACTACCGAAGCCCAATAGCAAGCTGGGGGTATTGCCTAAGCCCTCCGTTGTTTTGGCAACTGCAAACCCAGTCATTGCCGCCAGCATGATGGTGCCTTCTGCCGATAGATTGATCACTCCTGCCCGTTCGGTAATGGTTTCGCCGATGCAGGCAAAGACAAGGGGAGTAGCGGTGGCGATCGCTGTGGCAAGAATGGCAATAATTTGGGCGGCGTCCATAGGGATGAGAAGATGAGGGAGCAGGAGAGGCAGGGGGAGCAGAGGAAGTCTTGAGTTGCGAGTTAAGCGTGACTGTTGACTATTAACTGCTACTAATAACTATTTAACTTTTTACTCCTAGTTGCTCCGTTGGTGTTGCAATACGGGGCTGGGGGGTGCCGGAGGTGGTATCGGTGGTGCGATCGCTGACTCCACGTCCGAGCAGTACAAAGAGCACTAGCATTCCCTGAATCACGCCTGCTAGAGAGGATTCGAGGTTGAGCGAGAGCGGCAATTGCAGGCTACCGATATTGAGTGCGCTGAAGAAAAAAGAGACAGGCAAGATTAACCAGGCGTTGAAACCAACTAGCATGGCAATCAACAGTGCCAGAAAGCCGAGGTTACTCGAAATACTGGGGATCAAACGGTGAAAAACGGCTAGAACTTGCAGTGCTCCGGCTATGCCTGCAAACGCACCACAGATGGCAAAGGCACTGAGCAACTGGCGCACAGAAGGGATGCCCAACACGTAAGCGGCTCTCAAGTTTTGCCCCACCGCACGAAGCTGCAAGCCAAAGTAAGTGCCACGCATCACAACGATCGTCAACGCAAGCACCGCGATCGCCAGCAACAGCGAAACGGGACTGGCTTCTGTATTACCAAAGGTCGGTAGCCAAAGCGCTTCCTTAAACTGCTCAGTGCCGCTCATTGAGGCAACGCCTTCTCGTTTCCAGGGACCAAAAATGAGGTAAAGCGCTAACCCCTGCGCCGCAAAGTTGAGTCCTAACCCAGCAAAAATTTCGTTGATGCGACCGTAAACATTTAAGACGCCAGCCAGCAGTCCCCACACAATGCCGCCGATCGCACCCATCACGATCGCTAGCAGCATCACCAGCGGAGCCGGAAGCACATCCTGTAAAAGGCGGACTGCAAATGTCGCTGCGATCGCCCCTGCTACGATCTGCCCCTCAATGCCCAGATTGTACAGCCCTGCCGTAAACGTAAACAGTAGCCCACTGGCGCATAACAGCAATGGCGCTAAAGTCGCAATGACGCGGGCAATCTGATCAGGTGTGCCAAACGCTCCTACCCACATACTGCTGATCACTTGCACAGGCGAAGCACCAACCAGCAGAATGATGACGGCAATCAAGAGCAACGAAACGATAATCGAACCGATCTGATAAGAGCGCGCTTTAGACATCAGCGGTTGGTATGGGTCAATGCAGCAATTCTTACTGAAGCAGCCAAAATTGACAAGCTCATGACATTAGTTTTTGCCGTCTCAGTCATGCTAAAACTTAATTCGCTGGAGGGTACTCATACGGCGTCACTGTTCAGCGCATAAAATTGTCCAAATTTTGCAAGAAATTCGTCTAGACAAAATAGATTGAGGTATTACACGAAGAACTGAAAGCGACCTTTAGCAAAGCCCACGTTCTGACTAGAATTACGGTAAGCAATCTAGAGGTCGTTATGACCACAACCGCGTCTCAAGCCATCACGTTGAAAGCCTTTCTCAAGCTGCCCGAAACCAAGCCTGCCAGTGAATATATTGACGGTGAGGTGATTCAAAAGCCGATGCCAAAAGGGAGACACAGCCGTTTGCAGGGCAAACTTGGTGCTGCAATCAATCAGGTTGCTGAAGACGCTCAAATTGCCTATGCGTTTCCTGAACTACGTTGCACCTTTGGCGGCAGATCGATCGTTCCTGATATAGCAGTCTTTCAATGGGATCGCCTTCCGTTCAGCGCTAACGGCGAAGTACCCGATAACTTTGAGTTACCACCTGATTGGACAATTGAAATCCTTTCTCCAGAACAGAAGCCGAATAAGGTGATTGGTAACATTCTTCACTGCCTTGAGTTTGGCTGTCAGATCGGTTGGTTTCTTGATCCCGACGATCGCAGTATTTTACTGTTTCTACCCAACCAACAACCAAAACTTTTGCAAGGGAACGATCGCCTACCAGTACCGACATGGCTCCCACTAGAGCTAACCGCGAATCAGGTGTTTGGATGGCTCAAAATGGTGGCTGAGTAGGGTAAACTCCTGTCATATTCTACCTGGTGGAACCTATATGGCACTTTGTGAGCAACTCAACGCGATCGTCGATCGCAAACATCTACTCAACCACCCGTTCTACATTGCGTGGACGGATGGGAAACTCACCCGTACCCACCTGAAGCATTACGCCATCCAATATTTTCAGAATGTGCTGGCATTTCCGACCTACTTGAGTGCGGTGCATTTCAACACGCCCCATTTTGATAACGCGATCGCGGTGCGTCAGGCGATTCTCGAAAACCTGATTGAGGAAGAGCGTGGTGAAACTAACCATCCCGCTCTATGGAAGCGCTTTGCCGAAGCCCTCGGTGCGACTGATGCTGAACTGTCGGAAACATCTGCGTTGGCAACCACCACCAACCTCGTTGATACCTTCCGTCAGCTTTGCCTGAGTTCGCCCTTCTACGCAGGACTGGCAGCGCTGTATGCCTACGAATCGCAGATTCCCGACATTGCAGCGGTCAAAATTGACGGGCTGAAGCAGTTCTACGGTATGACCAATCCTGACGATTACCAGTTCTTTACGGTGCATCAGCAGGCGGATGTGTGGCACACAGCGACTTCACAAAAGCTGATTGAGCAATACGCCGATACACCTGAGAAGGAAGCCGAAGTGCTGAAGGTGGCTGAAAAAGCGGCTGATGCCCTCTGGCAATTCCTGGATGGCGTCTATGAAACCTATTGCCAGGACATTATGCCTGTGGCTGCGTAATTTGTCTCTTTGGTGTCATTCGTCGTCAATGAAAAAAGGCGCAGAGAATCTAACCTCTGCGCCTTTTGTGTCTCTACGGTTTGCGCCGTCTAGACTGCCATTAGACTGTCAAATCTAACGGCTTGTCGAGCTTGATTTCGATGAACTCGTTGTTGTCTGCCTTTCCAGGTGTACGACCGACACTAAACGGATAGTTGTTGTCGTTGATAACCAGCAGCGTTTGCTTGTCGATCGGTAGAATGTCTTCGATCGTGATGAATGGGAACGTAAACACGCCATTCTTCGTGCCATTGCCGCCCAGATTATTTGGATCAGAGACATTTAGCAAATCAGCAACCAATTCCTTCTGCACAAAACCATCGCCACCGACTTGATTGATGTCAATCTTGTAGATTTTCTTCGATCGCGCCGGGTTAGTGAAAGCGGAGTCGCCAGCGTTACCTTGTCCGTTGTCGCGCTCAATGATCAGAAACTCGTGATCGTTGATGGCGGTAAAGTCACCGATCGCTCGGCTGGGAAACGGTGCATTCAGCTTGTAGGAGTAGGTTTTGCCCGTAAAAGTCTCCGTAGCCAGGTCAAACTCGCTGATCAGCAACTCACTCTGGTTAGTATCGGTTGTGAGTGGACCTTCCAGCAGGGTGTAGAGCTTGGTGCCATCGGCGCTGAGTGCAGTGCCCTCGAAGCCCTTCGATCGTGGCAGATTGGCAGCTTTGAGCTTGTCAGCTTCAGAGAGATTGGCAAAGGCAGGGTTATCGGGCGATTGCACAAATCCTTGTGTTTCGTAGGTCTTGGCGACCTTCCCGGTGCCCGCGAAGTCTGTAAAGAACCCATCCACACCCAGTTCGATGAACTGGCGGATCTCCTTCTCTGGATCGCCTTTGTAGTCGGCTGCCAGATATTGACCTTCGTTGCGGAAGGTGTAGGGATGCACCAGCAAGCCCGCTTTATGTGCGTCTGAGATCAGCGTAGTGGGAGCCGTTAAAGTCTTGTCTGCATCATTGATAGCACCATCGCCGTTCACATCATCAGCTAGACCATCCCCGTTTGCATCTACGCCCTTAACCGACAGAATCATTAGCTTCCAGGGACCAATGCCATCAGCGTAGGTCGCGACTTCTTTCA
>JBBSHC010000252.1:0-5780 GCA_038253425.1 Leptolyngbyales cyanobacterium
ATAGGTATAGAAAAAAACGGCGTTGCTCAAAAGATTGGGTAGCCGCAACGTGATTGTAGAACGCCCCAACACTCCGGTGAAAAGCCCCTGTACCCATGCTTCCAGCGGTGGATGATCGTAGTAAGACAGCGCCGGATGCTGCCCCCACAGCCAGTAGTACGCCTCATCCGGGTTGGGAAACGTCGCCACCCAAAAGATCAAGCGCAGGACGATAAAGGCAGTCAGGAAGGGCAGGAACGATCGGGGCATAGACAATGCAATAGTTGCTGGTTATGAGTGAAATTACAGTTCAAAGTACTACGGATCGAGCGATCGTATTCATGACTGCTGCCAGTTCTTAGCTTTAACCAATTTACAGTAAGCAGCGATCGTACTCAAGCTGCTACGGTTCCACCACGTTTGGCTATCCCCCATTATCAACCTGCTAAGGCGCGATCGTACTAACGAAAAGTGAGGAGAGATACACAGAAACTTTCGGGGTATCCACTCAAATTAGGGAGATACACGGAAACTTTCCGTATAATCATTAGTTAGGGCTTTCGTTTCTAATCAAATATCCAAACTATGCAAGAACCACTTGACAGATTAAGAGTACTAAAAAATGAACTAGAAAATACTAGTTTTATGAATTGGGATCAGGTAGATATTTGGGGAAAGAAGGCTTTACCAACAATTGCTAAAAATTGGTCAGAGCATTTAGATGAATTCAAAAGCCTTTTGAAGAAACCTATTTACCCCGGGGGAGCAAGATTTGGTGTAAGTCGTCCAGATCCAAATAGTTCTAGATACATATTTTCTCCAGAGCGTTATCAAGAAGATTAGGGAAAGTGGCTTGAATCTGAGAGACGAAATAAACAGCAAAGTGAAAGTGAAGCAGCAGGTTATCGTCAAAACTGTGAAAATGCACACAAAAAAATTCTTGCTTTTCTAGATGGCATAATCCACGAAACAGAAAATTCCGTTACTATGCCGGCAACTACAACTCATGTTTCTGCTTATGTAAACATACAGCGAATTGATGAACTACGTTGCGTTAACGGTACATCATATGATTTATCTAAGTTAGTAAGAATGTGTGAAGAGTTAAATATTTGTTACTCAAGCGATGCATATTTTGCCACTTTGATGCTAGTCCGCTCAATTCTTGATCATATTTCGCCTATTTTTGAATGCAGAGCTTTTTCTGAAATAGCTAATAACTATAACGGAGGAAAATCATTTAAGGAAGCTATGCAAAGATTAGAAAATACTTCTCGAAAAATTGCCGATTCTTATCTGCACTTACAAATACGAAATTCTGAATCCTTGCCAAATTCAACTCAGGTAAAGTTTGATAGTGAACTTGATTTCTTGCTTGCTGAGATATATAGGATTCTAAAGTAGTTAAGGAACAAACGAGGTGTAAGAAGGAACGCTATTTTATCTGTTGATGATATATCGGCTTGTAAAAGTAAGACCAGTTTTCTCCATCTTTTGCCCAGTTTTAGTCATCTGCTTTATTTTCCCTAACACGTTGGTGCAGCGGACGGTGCAGGGATCTCTCATGTGCCGCCTATTTTTTTACCGCCGCTGACCAGAACCGTTATCCAGCGAGTAACATGATCAATTTAAGAGAGTTTGCTACAACGTTTGATTCTAATTGAGTTTGTATCTACTCATAGACTCCTCTTTCAGTTACCGAATCTGCAACGATCGCTGTCTTCCATCCCGAACATGTCATCGTTGAGATGTAGGAAGACTTAGGCAACTTTTGGTGGGGAACGAAAGATGGGGCATCGTCAATTTCAGCGAGTGAGCGCCGTTGCGTCTGGTGGCGTGCTTTTACTCAGTCTCATGGGCTGTTTGAGAACCGGACAAATCAATTCTGCCACTGCCAGCCCTCAACCGACCCCTCAGCCAGCACAAATTGCGATGCAAAAGACCCATAAAGTTGATCCCAAGCTCGTTGCTGCCAATACTCGGTTTGGGTTCAAACTCTTCTCCGCCTTGCTCAAGCAAGATGGCAACAAAAATGTATTTGTGTCTCCGTCGAGTGTAGCGATCGCGCTGTCGATGGTTTACAACGGTGCCAGCGGTGAGACTCAGCAGCAAATGGCAAAGACTCTGGAACTGCAAGGGATGGGATTGGATGCCCTCAACCAGGAAAACGCTGACCTCAAAGCACTGCTAGCGTCTTCTGATACTGGCGTACAGCTTGCGATCGCTAATTCGCTCTGGGTGCGGCGGGGTGTGCCGTTCAAGCCTGCTTTTCTCCAGCACAACCGAGACTTTTACGGCGCACAGGTAACAGATCTGGACTTTGCCGATCCCACTGCCACCACGACAATTAACGATTGGGTGAAGCAAAGCACCCGTGGCAAAATCACTAAAATTGTCGATGGACTGAAACCGGACGACGTCATGTTTTTGATCAACGCCATCTATTTTAAAGGCGGTTGGACGAAGACCTTTGACACGAGTGAAACTGTCAACAAACCCTTTCATCTGGCACCTGGGAAACAAAAAAGTTATCCCATGATGGCGCAGTCAGGCAGCTACAGATACTACGAAAATGCTCAGTTTCAGGCAGTAAGCCTCCCCTACGGCAAAAAACGGGTCAGCCTCTACATCTTTTTGCCTAAGCAGTCTTCCAACCTGGCGAACTTCTCCAAAACTCTCACCGCTGAAAACTGGCAACGGTGGATGGGGCAGTTCAAAACCCAATCTGGCTCCATTCAGGTGCCCCGCTTTAAGCTGGAATACGAGGTCGAGCTGAAAGACGCGCTCTCTGCGTTGGGTATGCCGATCGCCTTTGATCCCAAAGCCACATTCGACAACCTGAGTAGTCTATCCACCAAAATTGACCAGGTGAAACACAAAACCTTTGTAGAGGTGAACGAAGAAGGCACTGAAGCTGCTGCCGCCACTTCGATCGGCATTGTGACAACCTCTATGCCCACCGATGAACCATTCGAGTTCACGGTCGATCGCCCGTTCTTTTGTGCGATCCGCGACAATCAAACAGGCACCGTGCTGTTCATGGGTTCGATTGTTGATCCAAAATAGTGCAAGAACCGCAGCAAGCCGTCCCGCAGAGCGCCCAAACCTTGAACATTGACTCAACACTGCAAACATTCGCCCGCTTTGGAGTGCGGCTAGAGTTAGAAGCCATTCAGCAGCTTTTAGTAGAACTGGGCAAGCCGCATCAGCAAGTGCCGATCATCCATGTGGCAGGCAGTAATGGTAAAGGCTCTGTTTGTGCCTATCTCTCTGCCATTCTGACCCAGGCAGGCTATCGTGTGGGGCGTTACACGTCACCGCATTTAGTGAGTTGGCATGAACGGATTTGTTTGAATGAACAGCCGATCGCCAATAGTGCACTAGAAAAAGTCTTGCAGCAGGTCATTGCCGTCATTCGCCCCGATGAGCCGTCTCCGACTCAGTTTGAGGTCTTCACAGCGGCTGCGTGGCTTTACTTTGCCCAACAGCAGGTGGATGTGGCAGTGATGGAGGTGGGCTTGGGCGGACGATTGGATGCTACAAATGTGTGCGATCGCCCGCTAGTCAGCATCATTACATCGATCAGCCGTGAACATTGGCAGCGGCTTGGTTCCACCCTGGCAGAAATTGCCTGGGAAAAAGCGGGCATTCTCAAACCTGGCTGTCCTGCTGTTGTGGGGCAAGTGCCACCGGAGGCTGCTGCTGTTATCCATCGCCGCATTGTTGAACTAGGGTGCCCTGCGGTGTATCCCCAACTTGCTAAAGACCTGGGCGACGGCTGGGCAGAGTATCAAGGCATCGAAACCTATGACTACAATGCAGGGGCAGGGGATGCTAACGCAGACAGCGTGATGCAGCTCACGTCAATTACGTATCGATCGCCCCTTTTAGGAACTATGCAACAGCACAATGCCGCGTTAGCGATCGCCACGGTTCAGCTTTTGCGGCAGCAGGGATGGCAGATTGCTGATGATGCGATCGTTCAAGGCATTGCCAAAACCAAGTGGGATGGGCGGCTGCAATGGTTTGATTGGCAAGGGCACAAAATCCTGATTGACGGCGCTCATAATCCTGCCAGCGCTGAAGTGCTGCGGCAATTTGTTGATACGCCTGCTGTCGGCATTCACCGCAGTGCAGCCATCCACTGGGTGATGGGGATGCTATCAACCAAAGATCACGCAGACGTATTCAAGGCACTGCTACGTCCCGGCGATCGCCTTTATTTAGTGCCCGTACCCGATCACAGCACGGCTGACCCGGCTGCTTTATCAGCGCTGGCAGAAGAGGTTTGTCCTGACCTGGCACATTGTCAGCCCTACCCTGATGTGATGGTGGCGCTGGAAGCCGCAACGTTGAGCGCCTTACCGTTGAGCGCCGTGTCGCACCCGCCCTACGTAGCAAAAGTGCAGCCACCAGCAGAGACTCCTCTTACAGTGCTCTGCGGTTCACTCTACTTAATTGGGCACTTTTTCCAAACGTTGAATGCTGCGTCTTAGTCAATCCAGCGTACTTGGATAAAATGTGCCGGACGACCCAAAGGATCGTAACTAGTCGTTATGCGATCGAGCGCCAGGTTAAATGGGATAGCCGTTGTAAGGTAGCGTTGGGCAAGGCTACCAAAGTCTGGTGTAAGATGAGCGGCGGTCGCAGCCGCAAGACTTAATCCCACCAGTTGCTCGATCGGTCCACGGGGCAAGAGAGCAGAGGCACCGATCGCCAGTCCTGCGGTGAGCAGCATCCCAACCGAAAGATTAGTCCCACAGCGAGGATGCACGGCTAAATCCCACTCGCCAGCCGTAATCCGACGCAACGCCATTTGCACAGCACGACTCAGTTCGTCTGCATCCACACTGCCGTAGAGGTAGAAGCCGCGATCGGTTGACATGCCACCCAGCAACTCATTGTCGATCGCTGTAGAACGTACTGCCTCCGATCGGTATGGTCTTGCCCGGCTGCTCAACACCCACACGGTCGCATGTTCTAACGCATGAACCTGCCGCAGCATCAGGAATTCTTTCAAGCCGGGTACAAAGTTGAACGAGCGAAGGAGGTCAGCGTCTTGAGTGGTCTGAGGATCAGGTTGCTGAGCGGGTACAAAGAACAGATCCATCAAATCCGTGCTCCCAAAGCTCCAAGCCGGCTGAGTGGAGGTAGCGTGTATCATAAGCCGCACAACTCCAAGCTAAAGCAAACGATAAAAGTGCCTATCCACTCTAGCGCTTACTGCTTTCTGTCGTTTTCCACCGTTGCAAATCGTTGTTAGTGATGATGTCAACCTGGCGAACGCTTGAAGGTCATCGCACCAGCAAGCGCAACAAATCATTACTGAGGTAAACACTTGTTAACCCGGCGATGTTTGTGACTACACTGCTACAACAAAGTTGGGATGGAGCTTCGACGGCGCTCAGCACCCCAAAGCATGTGGTTTGAGCGGAGCCGAAAACCGTCTAAACTAGCAATGTCAAGTCTTTTGTTGCCAGGTTGCAGCGATGTTCAAATATATAAGCCACAGTCCCGACCAACAAAAATCCGATTAACAAAAAGCGGTTAGCTGATAGGTGACCGCTAAGCCAAAGCTGTGTTGTGCTCAATTGAAAACCGCTGTAAGTAAGTACCACTAGCTTTTGGTTACATCGCTCAACCCGCCCACTTTAGCCAGGAGCATTACCCGCTTGGCTGACTTGCGTACCTTCACCAACCGTTCTTGCCACTTCAACGCCGTTCTCTTCAAAAATGACGACCGGATCAGAGCCGTTATTCATTTCAATCCGCTTCACAAGCACTTGCCCGTTTGAAACCCG
>JBBSHC010000253.1:0-5745 GCA_038253425.1 Leptolyngbyales cyanobacterium
GTTTAAGGTGAAAGACAGCTACAACGTGGATGCGATCGCGTGTCTAGTTGGTGCCGCCGCTATGCGAGATCAGGCTTATAAAAACGCTTGCGCCGCTAAAGTAAAAGCGTCACGGGCAAAGCTAGCGGTAGATCTCAAACAACTAGGCTTTCGCTTGTGGGACTCTCAGGCTAATTTCCTGCTGACTCAACCGCCGTTAGACAACGCCGAGCAAATTTATCTAGCCTTAAAAGAGCGGGGCATTTTGGTGCGCTATTTCAAGCAGCCCGGTTTGAGCGACAAGCTGCGAATTACTGTTGGCACCGATGAGCAAAATCAAATGCTGATTGAGGCGCTGCTGCCATTGGTATAGGGCTATTAAAAAAGTAAACTACATGTTTGGACCAAACGTCATGAGTTTCAGATGTTCAGGATTGGCGATGAGTTCTTTAGCTAATAGATAGCCTGTAATCGTCCAGGTCTGATACTTCCGTGATTCTTTGCCAATGAGTCGCCCATCGGGTCCATCGTAGTATTCGGGCCATTGATCTTGCACCAATCGTCGTTCGGCAATGGCGATCGCGTGATGGGCAATTTCGCCTCGATCCATCTTTTTGGCGGCTGCAGTCAGCATCCACAACAAAACGGGCCAACTACCCCCATTGTGGTACGACCAGGGACGATTTTTAGGATCAGCGCCAGTGGTATTGCGCCAATCTAAATCTTCTAGCGCTGGATAACACAGTTTCATTGGCATATGGCTAATCAGGTCGCTCCATCGCAGTTCAATTAAGTTCAGAATCTTGTGCGATTGCTGCTCGGTTGTAAGCGACGAAATAATCGCCATCAAATTACCCAGAGCGAAGAAGCGGCAATCTAGCTGAGAGGGACCCAAATTGCCTGCCAGGTAGCCCCCTGCTTCGGGCACCCACTTTGCCAGCCGATAAAACGGAATGGAATCGGAGTAGATATTGAACTGATTCAGGGCTTCTTCGCCGTATTCTTCCACTTGGTAGCGATAAATCACATTCAAGCGATCGGGGTCGAGCCAATAGTTCTCGCGCAGTTGCTTGAGTAGCAGCGGCAAGCGGTTACACACTGCCTGGATCATGACCTGGTTGGCTTGATTAGGCACCAGCAGTTCGAGGCTGGCTTGCAGTGCGGTATAAAACAGCGCTTGAATATCTAAGGGGTGTCCGTAAAGCCCCATGCGGCGATCAATCATGCTGGCACCATCCGGCACGAGCACCATTGGATACATATCAAACCGCGTGACGAGGCAGAGTTCAAGCGTAACGCGAATGCCTTCTTGAAAATCGGGACGCTGTACCAACTCAGTGTCTTGGGTGGAAATCACGTACGCGCGCAATAAAATAATCCACCACAAGCACGCATCCGCCGGAGCAACACGACCGATCGCATGGTTACCAAAGTCTGCCTTGAGATATTCTTGCCCATTCAGCGATGCAATTTTGAAACTGGCGGGCATCAAACCACGGCTCGGTTTAGAACAATCGAGCTGCCCTGTTTTGGGCTGTAGTTGCAGCGTTGCTTCCAGAAAGTTGCGCACAATCTCAGGTTTGCCTTTAATTAAAAACAGCAGCCCCGACGAAATAAAGTCACGAACAAAGCACTGATCGTAGTTCAAGGCAGCGATATCTGGATCGCAGGCGGCAATTGTACCGACAGGTCGCCCTTGGTAGTAAATGATGGACTTTTCAAGCGCACTCCATGCCTGTTCGACTATTGTCTGTTCGCTCAACCCTTGATCCCTCTTGCAACGACCTGAAACCAATATAAAGCTCATAGCAGAGCGATCGCCGCTAAACCAGTAGCAATCTAAGCTGCCTTGTGATGGTAGTTTAAGCGTTCGCTGCAAATAAAGCCTTAGTTGAGCGATCGCTTACTGTATGTGGCGTCATGAGACAAAACGCGTCTCTGCGAAACCCCATTGACTTCGTTTGCGTCCATAGGATCAGGACTACAGCAGAAACCCGGAGTCAGCAGTCAGGAGTCTTTCTTGAATTCCCTTATGGCTATCGAGCCAGAAGCCAGGGGTGAAACCAAAATTTAGAATTTAGAAGCCAGGATTGAAAAAAGGCGGCAACGAGGGTTTGCAGGTGAAACCTTCACTGCCTTTGGCTGCAAACTGCTGTACGAAACAAAGAAACAGAACTTTTTGTGCATTTGTGGTCAAGAGCAGCAGAATAGCAACTGTAGTACTGTTGCACTTTGAGAAGTTGCACATACTGCCTTTTGCGATCCGTTACTGACTTGCAAGCCCGTGTAGCAAGATATTAGATACTCTTTCAGGAAAGTCTACTTTTATGAAACCGAACGCCTCTCTGCTGGCTGTGCTCAGTGCCGTCTCTCTGGCAGCGCTGACTGGCATTACGTCTGCCTGTTCCCCATCGCCATCACCAGCGTCTTTGGGCACAGACACTATCAGTGCATCACCCACCCAAGCTCCCAACAGCCCCAGCCTAACCACTCCCACTGCCCCCGTCACCCCCACAGCACAGCCGCTAAAACCGCCCTCTGACCAAACACCAGCGGCAAATAACAGAACGGTTGAGTCATGCGTGACTAAAATGGCGATCGTTGATGATCCCAATCCCCCCTTAAATGTGCGCTCTGTACCCACAACAGACGGCGACAATGTGGTTGGTCAACTCAAAAATGGCACTTTGGTGATGGTTGCCGAGGAGCAAAACGGCTGGTTTCAAATCAAATCGCCCCAAAAAGGCTGGATTTCAAAGTCGCAAACGGCAAATGGCTGTAACGAAAAGGTTGAGCGCATCAGCTTGAGTACAAATGGAGCCGCCCTACAGATTGCAGACCGTTTTATTGGCACAGGTAATCATCGCTATGTGGTGGCTGTAGATCAACCTCAAACGCTGACGCTTACTCGTGGTCGCGGTCCGTTTCCAATGGTGATGGCTCCTGATGGCACGGTGCTGTTGGGGCATGATGCTGCGGATGAGAAGCGATCGACTTGGAGTGGACGACTAACTCAAACAGGTGACTATGTGGTTGAGCTGGAGTCGAACTTTAGGGGCTATCGGTACGCCTTCTCAATGGAATTAAAATAGTTGAAGCGGCAGAAGATCACGGTGCGGTGCTGATAGAACGTGCCCAACGACCTGTAAACTGTACGTCTGGACAAGCTCGGAGGCGCGATCGTTGCCTCCTCAGTCTCAAGTCGTTCCCCAGGCATTACATTCTGCATGAAAAAGCTGCTGTCGCCAGGCTCTCTACTGCTTCTGTCCTTAAGCTTTACAGCCTGCGCTGTTACACCAAACGCTGTTACACCAAACACAGGTTCTAAGCCATCAGCCGTTCCCGCAGCCTCACCTGCAACGACAGGCAAGCCGTTTACCACGGGGGCAATTCCTGATCAAGACCCAGAGAAACTCCAGCGGCTCTACAGCAAACTGGCTCAATACCTGGAGGCAGAGCTAAAGGTACCTGTGGTTTACAAACCAGTCACAGACTACACAGCAGCGGTCACTGCCTTTAAGGTCGGTGATTTAGATATGGTTTGGTTTGGTGGTCTGACGGGAGTACAGGCACGGCTACAGGTGCCGGGTGCAGACGCGATCGCTCAACGGGATATCGACTCCCACTTTCACAGTGTTTTTATTGTCAATAAAACGAGTGGCATTGCACCCCTTCAAGACGGCAAAGGCTTAGCAACGCTCAAGGGGCATTCCTTTACGTTTGGCAAAGAATCATCCACCTCTGGACGCCTGATGCCGCAGTATTTTCTTCAGCAAGCGGGCGTCAAACTAGATGACTTCAAAGGCAAGGTCGGTTTTTCTCAAACCCATGATGCAACGCTGGCACTGGTGCAAGCAGGCACCTACGAAGCAGGCGTACTTAACGAGCAAGTATGGTTGAGCCGACTGAAAGAAGGCAAGGTTGATCAAAGCAAGGTATCGGTCATCTGGCGCACACCTGCCTATTACGATTATCACTGGGTGCTAAATCCCAGCGTTAAAGAGCGCTACGGTGCCGCGTTTGCCGGGAAGGTGCAGGCAGCGCTGTTTAAGCTAGATCCCAATGTGCCGGAGCAAAAAGAGATTTTAGACCTCTTTGGCGCTCAGAAGTTTGTCGCCACAAAAAGCTCAAATTACGCTCAGATCGAGCAGATTGGGCGGGATATTGGCAAGATTAAATGAGTAAGCAAAACCGTGTGCGTTGAAAACGCTGCACAATGGCACGAAGACTGCCTGGTTAGTGATGGCGCGTGAAAGCGATCGGCGCGTAGTCTAAATGGCTGCCTGCCAAACATGCTAAGTCTACGTCTAGCCTCTCTTTAGACTGTAGAAGATCTTTAGGGTGTAGAAGAGAGGGGCTGGATCACGATTCGATCGTCCACCTTCAGCCCCAGTGCTTCTGCCTGTCCTGCCCGTAGCTCAATCACCTGATCAACCAATGCTTTGGGACCGTAGATGGGGCATGGATCGGCTTTGCAGGGTGGAACGTTGCTAGAAATTGCCTGCACTTTCCCTTTAAGCAAAAACACCATATCCAACGGAATGAGGGTGTCTTTCATCCAGAAACCAACGCGGCGGGGCGGGTCAAACGGAAAGACCATGCCTCTATCGGGTGCCAAATCTGTTCGATACATCAAGCCCATTTCCTGCTGCTCTGGAGTACGCGCCACTTCAAGCTGAATCACCTGATCTGCGAGCTGGATCTGAGCCGAGAGTTGTAGCATCTGACCAGGGCTGGTTGTTTGGTTAGTCGTCGTCTGGATGGGTATGCTTTGACTGGGCACGCTTGGGTGAGGTGATGCGGAAACTGTTGGGCTTTGAGCTTCAGTGGGTGACAAAACAGAAGCCGACTGAGAACAACCAAGCAGCAATACCCCTAGCAGGAGAAGGCTCATTAGGCGTCCTGAGGCTTTCCAACCTAACTCTTCTTGACGAAGACGGCTTACTTGTGGCATGAGACAATTAAATCAACGTATTGAGTGTTGGGTATCGGTTATCGACAAGGAACCGCCATCACAACTGATTGCTACATTTTCGCAGCTTTAGGCTTCGCGCATAACATACCCAACACCACGTACGGTTTGGATCAAGCGCTTTTCGCCTTCGTCTTCAATTTTCAGCCGCAAGTAGCGGATATAGACTTCAATCACGTTCGATTCACCAACAAAGTCGTAGCCCCACACGTTCTCAAGAATTTGCTCACGGGTGAGAACTTCGCGGGGATGCTCCATCAGGTATTTGAGGAGTTCAAATTCTTTCATTGTTAGATCGATCGCCCGTCCATTTCGTAAAGCACGGCGGGTTGATAGATCTAGCATCAGGTCGCCAAACCTTAGCCGTTCAGTCGCTGAATTATCTGGTTGGAGGTATAGCCGTATGAGCCGGAGAAAGTCATCGGTTCGATAGGGCTTGAGAAAGTAGTCGTCGGCACCCGCCTCTAAGCAGGCAACGCGATCGTCAACGCTATCCCGCGCCATCATCAGCAGAACGGGGACACGGTTGCCCAGCGATCGTAGCCGATTGCAGAACCACAGCCCCGATTCTCCAGCCAACATGCGATCGACCACAATCAGGGAAGGCTGTAGCACCGTTACCTGCCGTAGTCCACCAGCGGCATCCGGTGCCAGCACAATGTCGTAGCCAGATTCTTTTAAGTCAAGGCTGACATGATTCGCCAGCGACTCATCGGTTTCAACTAGCAGCACACAGGGATTAGGGTCAGAAAGGACACTATTCATAGACCGTCCGGGAAAGGATTGCAATCAGA
>JBBSHC010000254.1:0-5738 GCA_038253425.1 Leptolyngbyales cyanobacterium
AAGCAAGCTATATGCCACGGTCTGTAGCGTCTGTGGAAAACAAGTATAGCCATTCTGGTGAGGACGGGGTGCAGGGGTGGCACCCCTGGCTGGGGGCATTGCCCACCCCTTTGATCTCAATGTCCTAAGCTCTGTGGCGGCAGCTATAAATCGCGGGTTTAATCAGCAGCAACGCTTAAATTGGTATAAGAAGAACTCTCAACGACAGCTTCAGCTAATCGCCATAACGGGCTTAGCTAGCGTCGATCGCTTCCTACAGCTCTTTTAACGAGCAGGCATTGTCCACCACGCAAGCGCATACGGCTGTGTAGCGTCATTGACCTGATGCTGAAACTGCACCCGAAGTTTGTAGCGTCCTGTAGCGGGAACGGGGTGAAAAAGGTGCTGAATGCTGTCTACATCGCTAATAGATGACCAAACGCTTTGGCTCACGTCGGTATCATCGGCCCGCATTAAGTAAAGAGTGAGCGTGTTTAAACCACGATCGCGAAAACTTTCTCCAAGATCAAAAACCCCATTGTTGTTCTTGTCTACCAGGTCTACTAACCGATTCCACACCAGCGTTGCCGAGACAAAACTCCCCTTTTGCAACGGTTGCTTCAGCACATAATCCCGAAACAGTGGTGCGTCTGCTTCTACCTTTTTAGCCTTGCTCCCTTCACCCTGCTCTGTTGCGCCCACCGTCCGATAGTCCCACCCGATCGCTGGCACGGGAGCATCCGCATTGTGCTGACCGGGGCTAAACTGCTGGTACGCCCGAAACGCATTGAGCTGTCCCGCGCCCATTTGAGTATCGAGGGGAAGGGCGCGATCGCGGTAAACCTCCGACTCAAGCCAACTGCGGTTGTTTTTATCGAGAATCGTGCGGCTCATGCCCAAGTGCAGCCCATCGCCATCGTCTTTGATTTTGTCGGCTGAGTTGAGCAACACCGCCTTCATTACCTGCTCTCGACGGGCATCGAGCGTCCACGGCAGCAGACATCCCGGTGTTTTGCAGCTTACACGCAGTTGGCGATCGCCATACTCTTGCAGCAGCGCCACTGTTGCCGTGACATGAGGAGCCGCAAAACTCGTGCCGCTAGATGTGGTGACATCACCATTGAGCGTGACCAGAGTGACATCGTTGCCTGGAGCCACCAGCCCGATCGCTCGTCGGGGACCCACGTTGCTTTCCACACCCGCGATCGCTGATCCCGACCCAGACGCGTCGCCCAGATTTGCAAAATCGATCTTACGAAAAAGACCTTCCAGACGCGTGGTAAAGGCAACATTGATGCCATTAAAGTTGTCCGTTGGAATGGAAATGCCGCCTTTGCCCTGGTTGCCAGCAATCACATACACCACATTGTGAACACGGGCAGACCAGTCAATACATTGCGTCAGCAGCGCGTTGCCGTCTAGCCTGGGGTTAGATCGAGGGTCTTGTCGCAACGATTCGCCAAAGCTAAAGTTAATAGCCCGTACATCCCCACCGTTCTGTGATGCAACATACTGGGCAGAGAGGCATTCTTCGGGTTGTCCGTAGCGTTTGGGTGTGCCAGCCGCCGACGAGTACAGCCGTGCTCCTGGTGCCACACCTTGAAGTGCTTTTGCGGCACTGATCATGATGCTGGCGACATTCTGCGCGTGACCATCTACATTCGTGTTGACGCGGGCAGGCGAATCACGGAAGAACACTCGTGTTAGTGGGACGACTTGATTATGTGACACTGCTTTGTCGATGCCAAACTGACCCGGACGACCAATCTCTACCTGCCCGATCGCAATCTTACGACCTAATAAGTTGTAAGGCGGTGCATGTAAGCGTAAGGCGTCAATGCCAGCCTCACCAATGGAGCTAGACTGCAAGGAACCGCTCAAAGCAGCCGTTGTACTCAGTACGATCGCGCTCAGTCCCCCGCTGACCCAGGTTAACGTTCTCCACATTTGCCGCCGCGCCACGAAGGTTTCTCCACAAAGCTAGGGACTTCAATCACAGTTTGTTAAAATGACTACAACATAGCGCCGTTAGGAGACCCACCCAGCCATGACTCAAACGCCATCCAGCCAAAAATCGCTTGTGATTGCCCCATCGATTCTATCAGCCGACTTTAGCCGCTTGGGCGAAGAAATTCGCGCGGTTGACGCTGCTGGGGCAGATTGGATTCATGTGGACGTGATGGATGGTCGGTTTGTCCCTAATATAACCATCGGACCGCTGATTGTAGAAGCGATTCGTCCTGTCACCCAAAAGCCACTGGATGTCCACCTGATGATTGTGGAGCCAGAAAAGTACGTCGAAGACTTTGCCAAAGCCGGAGCCGACCACATCTATGTCCACGCTGAACACAATGCGTCTCCGCACTTACATCGGACACTGGGGCAAATCAAAGAGTTGGGCAAAAAAGCGGGCGTTGTGCTGAATCCCGGCAGCCCCTTAGAACTGATCGAATACGTCCTGGACCTGTGCGACCTGGTGTTGATCATGAGTGTTAACCCTGGTTTTGGTGGACAGAGCTTTATTCCTGGGATGGTGCCCAAAATCCGCAAACTGCGCCAAATGTGCGATGAACGCGGTCTCGATCCCTGGATCGAAGTGGACGGTGGGTTGAAAGCAAACAACACTTGGCAGGTCATCGAAGCAGGCGCTAATGCGATCGTGGCTGGTTCCGCTGTCTTTAATGCACCCGATTATGCCGAAGCGATCGCGGGCATTCGCAACAGCAAGCGTCCCACCCCCGAACTGGCGAAAGTCTAGTACAACGAGCGGTTCTAGCTTCGTTTAGCAAAAAGAAAAAGCAAAAAGCAGGCTATCAACGTTAGATAGCCTGCTTTTTGTTGTGATCACTGAAGTTCCTACTGTAAGAACACCGTCATGCGGTTGTTACTGGATGCCAACGCTTTGAGGCATGATGACTCGTTTCGCTAAACCCAGACGCTTGAGCAGCGCGATCGACCACCAGGTTACGTCAACTTCCCACCACTTCAGTCCAGCTTTTGCCACATTGGGATAAGCATGGTGGTTATTGTGCCAGCCTTCGCCGTAGGTAAGCAGTGCGGCCCACCAAAGATTACGAGAATTATCTTCAGGATCGAAGGCGCGGTACCCCCACATGTGGCTGGCAGAGTTAATCAACCAGGTGCTGTGCCAGAGCAAGACGGCTCTCAAAAACACGCCATAGATCACAAACGACCAACCGCCTGCCAGGTAAAGCGCCACACCCACCGGAATCTGGAGTGCTAAAAAGTAGCGATCGAGAAAACGGTAGAACGGATCTTTATCGATATCTGGTGCAAACTGCCGATAGGATTCGCGATCGAAAAAGCGCGCCTGGGGATAAAACAACCACATCATGTGGCTCCACCAGAAACCCCTTTGAGCCGAATACGGGTCTTTTTCGTTATCTTCGGTGTAGAGGTGGTGCATCCGGTGTCCAGCGACCCAAAACGTGGGTCCACCCTGGAGCGCCAACGCGCCAATCAGTGTAATGCTCCGTTCCAGCCACTTTGGCACCTGAAAACTACGGTGCGTCAGCAAACGGTGATAGCCCAAACAAATGCCAATGCTGCCAAACAGCCAGTGTAAGACAAGGGCAACGCCAAGGGCAGACCACGAGAAAAACCAGGGTGCTAACAGCGCCAGTGCGTGAAAGGCACCGAAGAAGATGACGTTTGTCCAACTGAGCGCATTCGACTGATTACCCTCAGCGGCAGTTTTGAGAGAATTAGAAGTCATGAAAATCCTTTTCGAGACGATAAAAACAAACCAGTGTCTAACCATACAGAACTGGTAGGCTTACTCCCTCTATCAACGGTTTAGCCTGAGTGGTGAGCAGCCGTATGAGGCAGTCTACGTGAGCAACCCTGTGGAAACGATGCGGTCGGGTGAGTCAGCGCAGCGTTTCGCAAAGAAACCGTTACAGTAGGTAAAGATGCAAGTGTCACTTACACCTGTAGCCTAACAGTGAATTCTCAATCTTGCAAGTGGTACTTACATTTTGACCATGTCTGCTCAACGAAGTTCAACGCGACAGCGTTTAATTCATGCTGCACTAGAGTTGTTCGCGGTTCAGGGTGTGACCGACACAACGACCCGGCAGATTGCGGAACGGGCAGACGTGAACGAAGTCACGCTGTTTCGTCACTTTGGCAACAAGCATGGATTGCTGCTGGCAGTGATTGAAGATGCTGGCGTCTTTGCCCACCTGGGTCAAACGTTGATTCGGCAGGCAAATCAAACCACTAGCATCTACCAGGCATTGAAAGACTATGCCACCGCGTGTCTTGCCGCGATCGATCAGGTGCCCGCAGTGGTGCGATCGGTGGTCGGTGAGGCAGGGCAGTATCCCGCCAAAAATCGAGAAGCGATCGGTCGAGGCTTTACGCAAGCCAATCGGTACGTTGCTAAATATTTTGAGACGGTGATCAAGCGGGGGCAGCTACACACCCACCTTCCTGCCGAAAAGCTAGCGAGTCTGCTCAATGGAATGCTGCTCGGTTATGCCGTGATTGAATTCACGAGCGAATTTCATCAGCTCTGGCACGATCGTGATGATTTTTTAGAGAACTTAGTGACGCTGTTTCTCCAGGGTGCGGTATCGCCATCCTCCGACATCAGCCCAGAGTTTTCTGGTCTTGCCCTGTTTGAGCCTGCGATCGTAGAAAAAGTTGCGGATTTGTCGGCTCCTTTAGTCCACGCCATTCTGCATCAGGCAAAGAAACTGGGTCTGCAAGAATATGCCCTGGCGTATGTGCTGTTTGGGGCGGGGTTGAGTCCGGCAGAAGTAAGCCACCTGGAGCGATCGCACTACAGCAATGATCCGCAGCAGCAAAGCCTGCAAATTACCATAGGAGCCGTGCGTCAGGTTCCAGTCAACCAGTGGGTTATGGGTAAGCGCTATGGTTCTTACACGCGCAATCCACTGACCCAATGGCTGAAAAGCCGCAAAGACAACCAGCCTGCCCTGTTTCTTAACCCATCCGGGCAACCCCTAGCCGAAAGCGAGATATGGCAATGGTGGCAGGAAATAACCACTGGCTTTCTCACACCAGAAGGACTGCCCCCCGCGATCGAGCAAACTCAGCAAACCTGGTGCGTAGAGCTGTTAACGCGCGGCATGAATCTAACTGATTTACGCTTACTGACAGGTTGGGACGTAGCTAGACTTCAACCCTATGCCGATCGAGCGAGAGAAAAAGCCGTTTTGGAGCAGGCAATCCGTCTGGATCAAAAAGCGTAGACGCATTGGGAATAACCTGACTGCTGACTGCCAAACCAACCTCACTGTTTAACAAGCCCTTTGCGGCTAATTACTGTTTCTGCTGGCAAGGCTTGCCATTCGCATCAATAAAATTACACTGTCCCGTTGTCGATGCATTGACAACTTGTGGATCAAAAACAGGAGGAGCAGCGGCACTAGAGATCGGCACCGCAACCGCAGCAGATGGTTCTCCAGGCTTTTTGCCACAAACCTGACTGATATTGATCACGCTACTGCCCTGAAAACGGATGTAACAAAGCGGCGCATCTGCTTCAGGGGCTACAAATGTTTGTTCCAGAAGCGGCGGCGAAGGCAGTAAGGGGGCTGCAATCGCGGTTATGGGGAAGAACGTACTGGCGATCGCAATGCAATAGAAGAGCGGTGAATGCTGTGACACGGTAGTTTTTGACATCGCCATAAACCAATCAATGACGCGATTACAGTTTGAATAACCCGATTTGCATGACTGCCTGAGCCGAAATGCCCACGCCCAGCAAG
>JBBSHC010000255.1:0-5733 GCA_038253425.1 Leptolyngbyales cyanobacterium
GAGCGATCGTCCCGTTGCCGCTCTGTTACCTTCGCCGTTAAGTAGCTAACGACCATTTGCACCGCTTTAAGAGGCGAAAAGATTGCTAATGCCCCAGGCAGTTGAATTGGGTAATTAACAAACTGTCCGTTGAGGTAGATGTGGCTAAAGCGTGGGACAGTCAACAAATCAGTTTTCAGTAGATCCTTCAGCCATTGCACAACTGTCAGATTATTGCTGTGAAACCGATGTCCGCCAATGTCAAACCGGAAGCCATCATGCTCAAAAGTGCGTGCCAGCCCCCCACCTCAGCCTCTTTCTCGATGAGAGTAACGGCACAGCCTCGCTTGAGTAATTCTCGGGCGGCTGTTAAACCTGCGATGCCACCCCCTAAGACAACAATGCCTCGCCTTGCTCCAACTTCAGCTAATCCAACATTAGCCGTTGGAGTTGGAGTCTTTACCGCAGCGCTTGCGTGTAAGAAACTGACCATGAAGTTACTTTCCTAAAAAGGTGAACGTTCATGGTAGAGTCATCCTGAAATTAACCAGTTAACTTTTCTACTTTCGTAGAAAATGCACCTTTGAGCTTGTAAATGTCTGGCGAATGTCTAGTGAACCTCTCTGGGTTCGCGTATCCCTTCTTTCAAGCTCTTACTCTTGCCATAGTAAAGACTTAAATACGAGATTGCCAGCGTTTCTACGTAGATTTACCTGAACTAAATACAGAAAGATAGAGACGCTCTACGCAGAAAGAGGCTAGATCCCTTACTCTATGTACCTTTGATGTATTTAATACTGCGAACAAATATTAAGCCAAGATGAACTTGTTACAGGAGAACAATCCGTTTTTGGCTGTAAGCTGTACTACAAGAGCAAACTTTGCAAAGCGATGAACGCTTCAGAGACTTTCTTTGAAACGCTTGTTGGCAGGGGGAGGCAGGAGCAGGAGTGAGCAACGCTAGAACAAGCGCTTTTAGCGTGAAAGGTGTACGGTAGTGAGCAGCAGATGGCGTTAGAGAAAGCACATTTGCTTCGATCGCCTGCCTAAAAGCGAGTTGTGCCTGATTCGGTTTAGCCCCTGTTAAATTGGCGGGACAAACCGCTAGTCCTGGAACACAAGAATATTGCCGGAGTCACACGCAACCCAAACTTGATGGGTTTTGGGATCATAGGTAATGCCGATCGGTGCAGAATCTACTTTGACCGTTTGCACTACAGCCATATCCATCGTGCGGATTTTACTGACCGTATTAGCGGTGTCATTGACTACATAAACAAATTCACCGTCGCTGGAAAGAGTCATACTGCGAGGAGCCGCACACGTAGAAACCTTGCCGATCACTTTTCTCTGCCGCAGGTCGATTTTGGCGACAGTGCTCTCGCCCTTAAGCGTGGCATACAAGATGCTGCCATCAGTAGAGAGGCTAAGGTGGTAGGGCGATCGCCCCACATTTTTGAGCCAACTGACTGAGAAGTCATGCAAATCGATCGCGGCAATGTTGTGGGCACCCATTACAGCCACGTATGCCGTTTTGGAGCGCGCATCAATGGCAATGCCGCGCGGATAAGGACCAACTTGAAGGCGGTGCACCTCTCGATTTTGCTGTGGCTCAATAACGCTGACATCCCAACTACACCAGTTGCTTACCAGCACAAAACGGCTGTCAGGCGAGGCGGCAAGAAATGTCGGTACGGCTCCCACTTGCACGCCGCGATCGCTGCGTAACGAGGGAGACTTGAGGCGAGAAACAACGCCTGGTTCATGATTTTCCGCAGGGCTACAGGTCTTGTCAGCCGTGTGCTTGAAGCCAGCCTCAGGTAGGTGAGAGGACAGGTGATAGTTGGGCACCCAGACATCACCATCTTGAGTAAAAGCGGCGTCAGCCGGAGTGCCTTGTGGCAACCCTTGAGCTTGAGGGTGGTCAACATCAAATGCTTTTGCGCGATCGACAATGGTTTGAACCGGGTTGTAGTTGCGGTCATAAACAGTCATGGTGTAACCGTGCGTTCGGGTCTGGGCGAAGAAGCGATCGTTGTTATAAGCAATTGACGCAGGCGAGATCGCACCCGCAATCACTTTCTTTAACGTCATGCCATCGGCAGTGCTCAACCGATCTTTTGCCAGATAGTCGAGGTTACGCTGATAATCAATTGCTTTTTGACGCGCGATCGCAGCTTGAGGATGATCGGCTGGTACTTGCTTCAGCAGCACGATCGCCTGCCACCATCCCGCTGCCACCTGATGCCACTCTGTTCGCGACGTTGCCGACTGCCCCCGCACAACCGCACGACTGGCTTGACGAAGCGCCGCCTTAAATGGATCAGCATTTACTGTCGGGGCGACTGATAGAGATGCCGATCGTCGATCGCTCAGCCGCGACGTTGCCTGCAACACCCCAACGTTTGAGACACCCATCAGATACCGCTGCCAGATGTGCCCCACATTGAGCAGCGCTACGAGTGGAAGCGTCAACAGCAATAGATTAAAGAGTCTGGGTCGGTGCCATAGCGGGAGTTGAAGGTTTTCTTCTACATCCAGATGGGCTGGAGGCTGGGAACCAAAGGGATTGGCGATCGCTCTCGCGTCGAAATCAATTTTTTGCACCCAGGTCGGCGCACTTTCACCCAACCGCCGACTATAAATGACCGCTGATGACAACCAGCTAACGCCTAACTGCGTCATCCCCTGCCGCACAAACTCGATCGCTGATTGCTCCGCCACAACTCGATCGGACTCCAACAAGACGTATAGATTAGTCGCCTGCCACGTAACTCTGGCAGTGATATCAATAGCTTGAAGGGTCGCATTCATCAGAGCGGCGATCGCATTCGCATCACCAGAACGGGCAAGTTGCACCAGATTGGGCTGTGTCATGTAGCAATAAATACAGGCAACACCTGAGCCACAATACCCGAATTATTTCAAATTGCAGAAAAAATTTGACACCTTAGAAATTCCACAACCTCACATTTGGCATCATTCAGCAAACCAGTGCTTGACGCTTTGCGAAAGAAACCACTTGCAAAAAGCAACCGCCGATCGGTCTACAGCAAAGAGGCTTGAAACTGCTATCTAGTCTGGCATCTAACGTACATCGCAATCTACGCTAGTGTAGAGACTAGATCCTTGCCCTGCTGCTTGTTGACCAATTGTGTTGCTCTTTAAACGTTTCAATGCCCCGCTGCTCTTGTCATCCTGCCTGCTACTGCCGCTGGCAAGCTGTGCCAACAGTTCTTTAGGCGAATCGTTGCAAAAAGCCTTTGCCGCCGACCCCAGGCTAGAAGCCAAGGCATCGTCTAACCCACCCACAGCGATCGATCCTACCCCTCAGATCCAGTCGTCCAGCCAACCCACCGAGTCGCCATCAACCAGCCCAACGCCCTTTCCTACAGCCAACTCACCTGATACCACATCTTCTGATACCGCCTCACCAAACGCTACGTCTTCTGATACCGCGTCTTCTGAGAACAATCTGGCAAGCATTCCCGCTTTTTCCGATAGCACCGTTATTGGTGCGATCGGAACTGCTAACCCGATTGACAGCACTACTACCACTGGCTCAAATAACACCACCAGCACTGCTACCTCGACTGACCCAGCGATCGACTTCACTGATCTAAATCAAACGCCTCAAGCACTGCGACAGTATGTAGCCGATCTGGCAAAGCTAGGCGTTCTCACCCCTTTTAACACTGGCAGCAAGACCAGTCAGGCTAAAGCAAGCGCTCTCTTTGACCCTAACAAAACAATAACGCGGCGAGATTATGCGCGCTGGTTAGTGACAGTCAATAACCACTTACATGCCAGTCAACCTGCCCAACAAATCCGTTTGGGTACAGACTCTAGCCAACCAGCCTTTCAGGATGTGCCGCGCAGTGATCCTGATTTTTCAAGTATCCAAGGGTTAGCAGAAGCAGGTTTGATTCCCAGTGCGCTCACTGGCGACAGCACCATCGTCACCTTTCGCCCCGATGCACCCCTCACACGAGAGCAATTAATTCTTTGGAAAGTGCCAGCCGATACGCGTCAAGCACTGCCCACCGCTAGTATTGATGCCGTCAAACAAACATGGGGCTTTCAGGATGCTGCCCGTATCGACCCGAAAGCGCTACGAGCTGTCTTAGCCGACTATCAAAACGGTGATTTATCAAATATTCGACGTGTTTTTGGCTATACCACCCTCTTTCAACCCAAAAAGACGGTCACTCGCGCTGAAGCTGCCGCCGCACTTTGGTATTTTGGCTTTCAGGGTGATGGACAATCAGTTCAAGATGCACTGAAAGCTGCCACCGTCCAATCGCGCTAAGTGGCTGAGAAACTGTGGCTGAGAAACTGTGGCTGAGAAACCGAACATCAGCTCTTTTCTCCCTGCGGCGAAGGGTCGGGATTTGAGGCTTAACCCTACTTTCATTCAGCAACGCCAACTTTACTTTTCTGCAACACTAAGAGGCTGACGCTTGAATTGTCTCGTTGCCAGAAAGACCAAAGGCAGCATGAATCACTTGCAGTGCCGTGACGCCATCTGCTTGTGCAACGACGCAACTGATTTTGATTTCAGACGTGGCAATCATTTGGATGTTGATCTGATGCGTTGCCAGTGCCTCAAACATGCGAGCAGCAATCCCTGGTTGGTTAACCATGCCGGAACCCACAACGCTAACTTTGGCAATTTCGCGATCGAGCACGATTTCGCCACAGCCAAGGGTAGCGGCTGCCGTTTGCAGCAGTGTATAAGCGATGTCTGCATCCAATAGTCCTACCGTAAACGCAATGTCACGGGTGGTCATACCGTTAATGACCCGACAGCGCTGCGACTGAATAATCATATCGACGCTGATGTTCTGGTGTGCCAGGAGTTGAAACAATTCGGCTGCCATACCAGGGCGATCGGGAATATGACGAATGGCGAGACGCGCCTGATTGAGGTCGAGGGCAACGCCACGGACAGGGCGAGCAGAGGAGTGAGCAGGGAGAGAAGCGTTCTGAGCTGCGTCTGCTTCCTGGTTCCGGACGGCTGATTCATTCACGTTGAACGCCTTGCAAAGTGCCGCGATCGCTGCGTCACAGTCGGCTTCATCGACAACGCAACTGACCTTGACTTCAGAGGTGGAAATCATGCGGATATTGACGCCTGCACCTGCCAGCGTGGCAAACATTTGGGCGGCAACGCCGGGGCGTCCGATCATGCCAGCACCCACGATCGCTACTTTAGCAATTTGCTGCTCGACCATCACTTCTGTCTCGTCGATCGCTTGAGCAGCACCTGCACTCAAAGCGGGAATGATGGCGCTGGCAACCGCTTCTGCTTGTTTGAGTGAGGCTTTGGTGACGGTGAAGGCAATATCGTTGGTGTTACCTTCGTGGATCGATTGAATGATCAGATCGACATCGATCGCTTGGGAGGCAATTTCGCCAAAAAGACGAGCCGCAACGCCGGGGCGATCGGGTACCCGCAGCAGTGACACTTTCGCCTGATCGGTATCAAACTCAACGCCATCAACGGGATGCACCAGCTCCAATCCTTCTAGAGAGCGTGATTGCGGTTGCGGAGACACCACCCAGGTACCTGGTTCATCTGTCCAACTGGAACGAACGACAAGGGGCATACCGTAGTTACGGTCAATTTCAACGGCACGGGGATGCAGCACCTTTGCGCCCAAACTGGCAAGCTCCAACATTTCATCGCAGGTAATTTCTGCCATGAGTTGGGCAGTGGAGACCAGTCGGGGATCGGTGGTGAGGATGCCGGGA
>JBBSHC010000256.1:0-5726 GCA_038253425.1 Leptolyngbyales cyanobacterium
AACAACTACGCGATTGAGCCTACGGTTTACTTCGCAGAGTTTCCGTCTGAGGAACAGCAACAGCGCTACGCCCTTCAAGGTGCGATCGCTACATTCGCTGTTGCATTCGCTGTTGCATTCGCTGTTGTAATGGCATTTGCCGCCAGCTAAAAAGTTTGAACGTATTCTCTCCTCTACGTTTTCAGGCTCAGATACATCTCTCTAAGCGTATGGATTTCTATCACCCTGACCTTAAATGTCGGGGTGTTTTTTTTGTGGCAGGAAGGGGCATTGTCCTGGGTAAGTACAGGCTCTGCGTCATAATTGTGGTTCTACTGTGGAAGAGGCACTTCAATAATCTGAGAGACGGTAAGCCTGAATTCGGTTCGATCGCGTTTCTACTTGCTTGACCTCGATCGCAACCGTTGCCTCTTGATTGCTTTAACTTATGGAGCTTCGTTTTATGCACGATCGATACAGGCATAGCGAGTTGCTGCTTTTCAAAAACTTCCCACCGTCCTCTTTCAACGTAGCCGTCTCCAATAGCCATCATTTGGGCATTTTAAGAGCAGTACCTCCATCAGCTTTAGCTGTGTAGGGCGATCGCCACCGCTGAGTGCTTCATTGTTTCGATCTTTGCGAGAGCCAAAGGAGTGCCTGTGTTCCGAGTCATATTAAACTTCTGCCGAAAATGTTCAACGCTGCTTGGTTCGGCGTTCAAGTCTACAAGCCATCAACAGCAGAGACAGGCGGTCGATCGCAAGCGGGTAGAGGCAGCATTATTTAGAAGCGAGGCAACGAACCGGGCACTCTTAGAAGCGATTCCAGATTTGATCATTCGCATGAGTAAGGATGGCACTTACCTCGACTTTAAGCCAGCCAAAGAATTTAGAACCGTGATGCCAGGTCCTGACATGGTAGGGAGAAATTTATTTGATGTCATGCCATTAAACGTCGCTCAACAACGGATGCACTACGTGGAAGCAGCCCTGCGGACTGGTCAAACCCAGACTCATGATTATGAGTTGCTCTGGAACGGGGAGATATCCTACGAGGAGGCACAGATTGCTATCAGTGGCGAAAACGAAGTCCTGATCATCATCCGCGACATCACCGAACGCAAACGCGTAGAGGCAGAGTTGCAAAAGAGTGAAAAGACCAATCGTGGATTGATTGCAGCCATTCCTGACTTGCTGATTCGCACTAAGCGCGATGGTACTTATTTAGATATTGCTGGACGCGATCGCCTTGCGATTCATGGTGACCAAAACTTTTTGCCTGGTTCCAACGTTTATGACTCGTTACCACAAGCGATCGCTCAACAGCGAATGCACCAAATTCAGCAAGCACTTCAAACGGGGGTGATGCAAATCAACGAGCAACAATTGCTGGTGAATGGTCAACTGTCTGAGGAAGAAGTGCGAATCGTCGTGACGGGAGACGATGAAGTGCTGATTATGGTGCGCGACATTACCGAGCGCAAACGTGTAGAGAATGCATTACGAGAGAGTGAAGCGCGATTTCAGGCGTTTATGAATCATAGTCCGGTAGCTTCCTGGATCACGGATGCCGAAGGGCGCGTGGTCTACCTGAGCCAAACTTATCGCCGCATGTTCCAGCTTCCAACAGCAGACGTTATTGGCAAATCTCTTTTTGATCTCTATCCAACCGCGCTCGCTCAGCAGTTTCTGAACAGTATCCAACTCGTTGCCGAGACAAAGCATGTGTTGGAAGTGATCGAAACGGCACCGCGATCGAATGGCACTATGGGTGAATTTCTCGTTTACAAGTTTCCCATTGGCAACTCATCACAAAATTGTTTAATCGGAGGGGTTGCCATTGATGTCACCAGTCGCCGTCAAGCAGAACAAGAAGTGCTAGCGAGTGAAGCTGCCCTTCGCACCCTGCACGAAATTACAGCCACTGCCGAACTAAGCTTTGAGCAACGGCTCCAGCAACTCTTAGCGATGGGCTGCCGACGCTTCAATTTCGATTTTGGCTTTCTGGCAAAAATTGAGGGCAACCGTTTTGAAGTGGTGAGCGTGCAAACGCCTGACGGCTCGATCGCCACAGGTGAAGTGTTTGACGTGAGACAGACATACTGCCTGGAAGCGCTGAAAGTCGCAGAACCCATCTATATCCAGCACGCTAGCCAATCTGAGTGGTGTCACCATCCCGGCTATGAAGGGTTCCAGATGGAAAGCTATGCGGGTATGCGCGTGATGGTTGGGGAGGCAGTCTACGGCGTTCTTTGCTTCTGTAGCCAGCGTCCTACTGAAATGGTCTTTAAAGCCGTTGATCGAGAGCTTCTCAAGCTGATGTCACAGTGGAGCGGCGGCGAAATTGAGCGACGGCAGGTCGCCAAGGCGCTAGAGCGACAGGTCGAGCGATCGGCACTGCTACAACACATTACAGAGCAGATCCGGCAAAGCCTGGATGCTGAGCAAATTTTTCAAACGACCGCCACTCAGATCGGGGAGGCTTTTCGTGTCAATCGCTGTGTCATTCACACCTATATTGACACGCCAACGCCCCGGATTCCGATCATGGCGGAGTACCGGGAAGTAGACTGTCCCTTCGTTGCAAATTCCATCCTGACGATCGATATTCCTGTACTGGACAATCCTTATGTCGAGGAACTGCTGAAACACGATCGAGCGATCGCGTCTCCCAATGTCCACACTGATTCATTGTTCAAGGCTGCCCTTGTGCTTTGTGAAACAGTCATACCCTGGGAAATTGAGTTGAAGTCTATGCTGGCAGTCCGTACATCCTATCAGGGGCAAGCAAACGGCATCGTTGCGCTGCATCACTCTAGTGATTACCGCGACTGGACAACCGATGAAGTGGAATTAGTGGAGGCGATCGCGCTCCAGGTGGGCATTGCCTTAGAACAGGCTCGTTTACTTGAGCAAGAAATTCAGCAGCGGAAGAAATTGCTCGAACAAAATTTTGCGCTAGAAAAGGCTAAACGTACAGCCGATCTGGCTAATCGAGCAAAGAGCGATTTCTTAGCCACAATGAGCCACGAAATCCGCACGCCCATGAATGCCGTCATTGGTATGACTGGTCTGTTGTTAGATACGAAGCTTAATCCACAACAACGAGATTTTGTCGAAACGGTGCAGACGAGCAGCGATGCACTGCTGACGATTATCAACGATATCCTGGACTTTTCTAAAATCGAGTCAGGCAAGCTGGAATTAGAGCAACACCCCTTTACGCTCCGCACCTGTATTGAAGAAACGCTGGATCTCCTGGCACCTCAAGCGATCGAAAAGGGACTCGAAATTGCCTACCTCATTGACCCGCTGGCACCAGAGACACTCTTTGGCGATAGCACCCGCTTACGTCAGGTCTTGGTAAACCTGGTCGGCAACGCCATTAAGTTCACCAGCGCTGGCTCGGTTAGCATTTCAGTCCTGGCTCGTAAACTGGAGCGTGCTCCCAGCCCACGCTATCCTGATTCATCAACCTATACAATCCGGTTTGCGGTGCAAGATACAGGTGCAGGCATTGCGTCCGATCGCTTAGATCGCCTGTTTCAACCCTTTAGCCAGGTTGATTCGTCCATCAGCCGGACCTACGGTGGTACAGGGTTGGGCTTAGTTATCAGTCAGCGTTTGTGCGAGCTGATGGGCGGCAGAATCTGGGTTGATAGCGAAATTGGGCAAGGGTCTACGTTCTTTTTCTCGATCGTCGTGCAAGCGGCAGTACCGGAACTGATCACGGTCTCCGCGACCTCCTATCTGGCTGGAAAACGACTACTCATTTTAGACAGCAACGCGACGAGTCGGCAAAGCCTGGTGCTTCAAGCTCAATCCTGGGGAGCGCAGGTGCATACTGCCTATTCCAGCTTGGAGGTGTTAAACCATTTACGGTTAAATGGTCTGGTAGACGCAGTGATTTTAGATCAACAAAGCGCGACGACTGAAGGTCGCACCCTTGCCGCTGACATTCGACGGCAACCCTCTGGTCAAACGGTCCCCCTGGTGATGCTAACGGCAAATAGACCCTTAAGTTCGTCTACTAACGCTGAGTTGCCGTTCACCGCCTATCTGAATAAGCCCATCAAGCAGTCTCAGTTTTATAACGTTTTAACAGCGTTATTTGAAGAACCACGATCGCCGATGCAACCGTCCCACACACACAGCAAGTTTGATCCCCACATGGCAGAACGCTTGCCGTTACGCATTTTACTGGCTGAGGACAATGCCGTAAACCAAAAAATGGCACTGTTGATGCTGTCACGCTTAGGCTACCGTGCGGATGTAGCGGGTAATGGGCTGGAAGTAATCGCCGCGTTGTATCGTCAAACCTACGATGTGATTTTGATGGATGTGCAGATGCCAGAGATGGATGGCTTAACTGCCACTCGCCACATCTGCAAAACCTGGGAAGCGGAACGGCGTCCCAAAATTGTGGCAATGACGGCAAACGCCATGCAAGGCGATCGCGAACAATGCCTGGAGGCAGGCATGAATGACTATGTGAGTAAGCCGATTCATCTTGAAGCGTTAATTCAAGCGTTGGCTAGGTGTAAGGCACCGAGCACCACACCTGCTTGTCAACCCGTCTCAACCATCGACGGTGTACTCGATCGCGCTACGCTGCAAAATCTGCGCGAGATGATGGGTACTGATGCCGACGAAGGGATGGTGGAACTGCTCGACTGCTATTTGACAGAGACTCCCAAGTTACTGCAAACAATCCGCGATGCTCTTGCGGCTGACGATGCGATCGTATTTAACCGAGCCACTCACACCTTAAAATCGAGCAGTGCGTCTCTGGGTGCCATGACGCTGGCTAAACTATGTCAAGCGATGGAAGCTAGCAGCCAGCACGGACTGCTTTCACAAGATATGGCGCAAATGCAGCCCCTTGAAGCGGCATACGAGCATGTGAAGCTGGCGCTGCAAGAGTACCAGACAGCAATTCACCACGGTCTTTAAGCCAGCAACCGCTTCGGTACACGGCACGACCCAAGTACTACAACAGCTTTTCCAGACCGTAAACCAGCGTTTTAAGCTGAATCACTTTGCGGATCGCTAGTAGCACTCCTGGCATGTAGCACGCGCGATCGCTCGTATCGTGCCGTAGCGTATAGACCTGACCAGGCGCACCAAAAATCACTTCTTGATGGGCAATCAACCCAGGTAGCCGAATGCTGTGGATGCGAATATCTGCCTCTGCCAAACTACCGCGCGCACCAGGCAACTTCTCAGTTTCCTGAACCGTTGGTGGATTAAACGTTTTACCAAATTCTGCTAACATCTGCGCCGTTTGCAAAGCAGTGCCACTCGGTGCATCTGCCTTTTGGTGGTGGTGTAGCTCGATAATTTCAACGTGATCGAAGTGTTGTGATGCTTGAATCGCAGCCTGCTGAAGCAACACCATGCCGATCGAGAAGTTAGGAATAATGAGACAACCCGTGCTGGCTTTATCAGCAAACTCTGCCAGATTTTGAATTTGTGTCGGACTTAAGCCTGTAGTACCAACGACAGGACGGATACCGTAGGCGATCGCGGATCGAATATTGCCGTATACCGAATCGGGATGAGTAAAATCCACCATCACGCCAAGCTGCTTTTCCTGAGCCAGCATTGCCAGCATCGGTTCAAAGTCACTGGTGATAGGCACTTCAAGCGCACCACAACCTACCAGTTCGCCAATATCCTCGCCCTGATGCGCCGGACTCCGATCCACAGCGCCAATTAAAGTTAGATCCTCTGCCTGCGCGATCGCTT
>JBBSHC010000257.1:0-5695 GCA_038253425.1 Leptolyngbyales cyanobacterium
CCGACGCTTGTGCATTGGCAACTGCATCCTGATCGGCTCTGACAGTCGCTCGTTGCGCGATGGCTGCCGTCTGGTACTGCGCGGCTTGATCCTGACTCACGGCTCCTTGCTGCACCAGGCTGGTATAACGTTGTGCCTGCGTACTGGCATTGTTCGCCTGTGCTACATCTTTCGCCACCGTTGCTCTCGCCTGGCTCACCTGAGCGATCGCTTTGGTCACGTTTGCCTGAGTTTGTTTCACCACCGCCAGATCTTTGGCTTTGGCAGCTTGTGCCTGTAGCAGTGATGCTTGCAGCGGACGGGGATCGATCGTAAAAAGCAAATCGCCTTGCTTCACCGTCTGCCCCTGCTGAAAGTAGACCCCGGTAAGCTGCCCCCCCACCTGAGACTTCACGGAAACAGTAGAGTAGGCTTCAACTGTCCCGGTTGCCTGCACCAAAAGGGGCACCGTTTTTTGCGTCACTGTTGCGACGATCACTGGCACAGGTCCCTTGCTCTTACCACCCGCACCTGCTTTGGCTGAAGGTTCTGCTTGCGATGCGGCACAGGCAGAAAGACCCGCTACGCTCAGTAAAAGCATCCACGAACGCAGGCTCTTTGCAAGCCTGGACGTAGAACTGTTTCGCGTTTTGGGAACTGCCGTTTGCCAGTTTCGTCGTTCTAAAAGATGAGTCATGCATAACAAGTAAGAGGGATTAAAGGCAGTCGCAAGTGCAATGAAATGTGTGAAGGCTGGCAGTTAATAGGCTCACTGTTAGCGTCGCTAACGACCTCGATCGCAGGTGCTTTAATTTAGCGATCGCGCATGAGACCCAAAGTAGCGTTGGTGGCTGCATAAAGTAGAGAAGATCCCCAGCGTCAACGAGAAGCAGAGGATCCAAGTTTTCACCTACCACTCAGGACTGTCGGCTTAGACTGCTCATGTAGAGAAACGGTTCAGTCAACCAGCTTATTTGGTGTGATGCGCTGTTAAACATCCTGAAGCAAGAGATTAATCCCGGTATGGCTTGGGAAGCGAGCTTCTTCTTCGAGGTGGTTTAGTACCTCAAAAAGTGCTTGACAAACTATCAACGCACTAAAACGGCAACTTTCTGCTTTTGAATGGGTTTCCATTCTCCCTCACGCCTCCTTGACCCACAGCGCTAGTCCACCGCCACGACCACGAGCCGCAATCAGATCGGGCGTGACCAGAAAAAAGGCAAAGAAAGGAAGCGTTGCGACAGCTTGGCTGTAAAAGTCCTGCGTCTTCTTTTTGCCACCGCGCACGGCACCACTGTAAACCGTTTTACCCAGCACTTTGATTTGCAAATGGGTGAAGTCAAACGCCAGCAAATTTTTCTTGCCCAGGTAATGGGCGGGTCCCGTAAAACGCATCAAGACTGGACCAACCTCAACTTGATTTGCGATCGCGCCCTTTCCAACAGCGAGTTCAGCCTCTGTCGCACTGAAAGAAATCTGCGCGATCGCCAGCTTGGGTAGATAAAAGCCTTTACCAAGAACAATGCCACCGCGCCGCCGCACTTTTCGCGTACCAGTCACAAAGCACAGTCGCCAATTGTCCAACAGCGGCTCAAAGGGATAGGTCAGGCGCGATCGTTTGGTGGCTGTTTCTGCTTGTATCAGTGCTGCAACGATCGCCTCAGCCGTAGGACGCTCAGTTGCTTTCCCTCGAAATGCCTGCGCCGCTTGCGTAAGCACTGTAAGGAAGATCGATGAATCAGCCGCTGACAGGTCAATCGTCATGCAGTTTTTTGCTACCAATTTTTGCTGTCAATCATACTAAGCTAGCGGGAAGAGTGACACGATAACAACGCTCATGGATTTAAAGCTTACGAACGCACGGTTGCCGGGACGATCGCACCTGTGGCAAATGGCGATCGAGAACGGCATCATCACTGACATTGCCGCAGACATTCCCGCTGAGGCAACGATTACCCTTGATGCGAAGGAAAAGCTTGTCATTCCCGGTTTGGTAGACGCTCACATTCATCTCGATAAAGCCTATCTACTCGATCGCTGTCAGTGGCAAGACGGCACCTTTAGTGAAGCGCTACAAGAGACCGCTAAAGCGAAGCAAGCATTTACTGTTGAGGATATTCAGGCGAGAGCGCGTCGAGTGATTGAGCAGTCGATCGCCTTTGGCACCACTGCCATGCGATCGCACGTTGAAGTTGATCCCGTCGTTGGGCTGACAGGCATAAAAGCGCTGCTACCACTGCGTCAGGCGTACGCGTGGGGTATCACCCTTCAGCTTGCGGTCTTTGCCCAGGAGGGTATTACTAATCAGCCTGGTATAGAAGCGCTACTGCGACAGGCGCTGGCACTGGGGGGCGATGTCATTGGTTCGGCACCCTATGTTGATCCCGATCCAAAGCAAAACATCCGCCTGGTTTTTGATCTGGCTCAGGAGTTTAACTGTGACGTCGATTTTCACCTGGATTTTCTGGATGATAATGCACCGTTACTGCTGCCCGTGGTCATTGCCGAAACCCTCGATCGCGGCTGGCAGGGGCGCGTTTGCTTAGGACACATGACCAAGTTGGCAGGCTTACCGCCAGAGGCACTCGAAGCAGTAGCGGTAGCAACAAGTAAAGCTGGGATCTCCATCCTGGCACTGCCTGCAACTGACCTTTACATGATGTCTCGCCGCGATACGCACAACGTTCGTCGGGGAGTGGCACCCGCCCAGACACTGGCGTCTTTTGGCGTTAACACAGGCGTTGCGACAAACAACGTGCAGAACCTGTTTACGCCCTTTGGCGACGGGGACGTGCTAAAAATGTGTACCTTACTCGCTCAAGTACTTCACTTAAATACCGCTATGAGCCATGAGCAATGCTTGGCGATGGCAACGACTCAGGCAGCACAGGCGATCGGGCTGACCAATTACGGTCTTGCGCCTGGTAAGTCCGCTGATTTAGTCATTCTGAACGCAGCGACAGTCACCGAAGCGATCGGCGCGGCTCCAACCGAACGAACCGTCATTAAGCAGGGGCGCATTGTTGCCCAAAGCCACCTTAAACAAACGCTTTTTGCCTTCTGACTCGTTCACCCTTCCAAGCGCTTATTGATGAGGCTGAGGCGGATCTGTATCAGGCGCTACTTCTGCATCGACCGTTAAGGGTGGAGGTACAGGCAACTCGGTTTGCTCAGGTTCCACGATCGCTGCTTCCACAATTTCTGCCTTTGGTGGCTCCGGTGGGATGCTCTCAGGCACGCGATCGCTGCCCTCAGTCTCCGAAACTGCCACGTTCGTCAGCGATGGCTCTGCTTCTGGCGTGCGAAACTGCTTTCTCACATAAACGGGCTTGCTCTCTCGCTTGGTGGTCAGCCCCTTGAAAGCACCCGCGATCGAACCCAAGGGACTTGCTCCTGTCTGCAAGGTGCCCTCAACTCGTTGTGCTGTCACCGTTTGCGCTTCGGGTTTCACCAGTGGTTCTGGACGGCGATTCGCTTCAGCAAAATCGGCAGGCGTCAGCGGTACATAGGGCGGTGGTGCAACCGCTGGCACAGGAGCACGCGTCGTTTTGGTTGCCGTCGTTACCAGCGCATCAATCCAGGCTTTTAGCTTAGTAAGCTGAGGACTCGCCCATGCCAGAACTTGCGCCCAGGTCTTAGAGCTAGATACATTTGATAGCGCCGACTGCCATTCCATGTCACTGGGTAACGCTGTTTGTTGCTCCAGTGGGCTGATCTGTCGCCTGAGTGTCAGGGTCTGCCAGCCAAACCAGCCTAGCAGCGCAACACTGGCGGTTTGTCCCAGTAAAACTCCGCCCGTAATGCGTCCGGCACAAACCCACAACACCAGCGCATAGAACAAACCAACGCCACTCCAGATGAAATCGTGTTTGCGATGCACTTCTGGAAAAAAGAACGCAGCCATATAAAGAGCAAAGCTGCCCAAACCAACGACCAGTGCCAGAACGTATGCCAGCATATTGCTGCTCCAAACTGTGCCGAACAACTATTTATAGATCTATTCTGTCAGGGAGTGTTGAAGTTAGCCGCGTGAGTTTTGACCCGGCACTCAACGGCACAAAACCTGTAACTCATTCTTCGTCTCTCTTTTCTGGCTTCAAAGCGTTTGCTCGGAGTTAGCTAGATGACAGCTTAAGATTATCTTCCAAGCTAACCTAAGGTGTTCGGGCTACCCTGAAAGGGAATCAGACAGCCCAAGCACTTGCAGAATTAATTAGAGAATCCTATGGCACAAAGCTTTGGTGTAATTGGTCTAGCGGTAATGGGCGAAAACCTGGCGCTAAACGTCGAGCGTAACGGGTTCCCGATCGCCGTTTATAACCGTAGCCGCGAGAAAACGGATGCCTTCATGGCAGAGCGGGCAAAGGGTAAGAACGTGGTTGCCGCTTACTCTTTAGAAGAATTTGTTGCTGCTTTGGAACGTCCCCGCAAGATCTTGATTATGGTGAAGGCAGGTGCGCCTGTAGATGCCACGATCGAGCAACTCAAGCCCCTCCTTGATGAGGGCGATATTCTCATTGATGGTGGTAACTCTCTCTTCACTGATACACAACGCCGTGCTAAGGATCTAGAATCCGCCAAGTTTACCTTCATTGGCATGGGCGTCAGCGGTGGTGAAGAAGGTGCCTTGAATGGTCCTAGCTTGATGCCAGGAGGCACAAAAGCTGCCTATGAGTTTCTGGAGCCAATTCTTACCAAGATTGCGGCTCAGGTTGATGATGGTCCTTGCGTCACCTACATTGGTCCGGGTGGGGCAGGTCACTACGTCAAAATGGTACACAACGGCATTGAGTACGGCGACATGCAGTTGATTGCCGAAGCCTACGACCTGCTGCGAAGCGTTTTAGGTTTAGATGCAGCCCGATTACACGAAATCTTCGCCGAGTGGAACAACACCCCGGAACTCGACTCTTATCTGATTGAAATCACTGCCGATATTTTCAAGAAGGTTGACCCGGATACAAGCTTGCCGTTAGTAGACCTGATCCTGGATGCGGCTGGGCAAAAGGGCACGGGACGCTGGACTGTAACGGATGCTCTTGAAATTGGGGTCGCGATCCCAACCATCATTGCTGCTGTCACTGCCCGCATCATGTCGTCTTACAAAACCGAACGGCTCGAAGCGGCGCAAGCCTTAACAGGTTCCACTGCCAAATTCGATGGTGATGCGGACGCCTTCATTAGCAAAGTACGGGATGCCCTTTACTGCTCCAAAATGTGTTCCTACGCTCAAGGCATGGCACTACTGAGCAAAGCATCTCAAACCTATGGCTTTGAGTTAGATCTGGGTGAATGTGCTCGCATTTGGAAGGGTGGCTGCATCATTCGGGCTGCTTTCTTAAATAAAATTAAGCACGCGTTTGACGAAAATCCAGCGCTACCCAATCTGTTGCTGGCACCTGAGTTCAAGCAAACGATTTTAGACAAACAGGATGCTTGGCGGGATGTGGTCGCTACTGCTGCGAAGTTGGGCATTGCAGTGCCTGCCTTTAGCGCCTCGCTAGACTACTTCGACAGCTACCGTCGTGCCAACCTGCCCCAAAACTTGACACAAGCCCAGCGCGATTACTTTGGTGCTCATACCTATCAGCGCACAGATAAGGAAGGCGTTTTCCATACAGAGTGGATGAAGCCCGATGAGTCGGTACAGCAGCAAACTCCTGATAAAGTCCTAGAAGACCAGCCTCAACCAACTCAAGCTGAGGTTCAAAAACAG
>JBBSHC010000258.1:0-5686 GCA_038253425.1 Leptolyngbyales cyanobacterium
CGTTTTGCAGGTAGATGTCGCCCCGAACGGAAGCATTTTGAGTAATCAGTGTTGAGTGTTGGGTGGAAGAGCGTTCTCCGTGTGTTTGTATTTTTGCGGGTTCTGATGCTTCCGTTGCCGTGCTCCTTAGCATTTGGATGCCTTCTGCTACCTGGCTTTCCAGCGATCGATGTCCCGTGTGAATCGCGATCGGTGTATCCAGCAAATCCATTACTCGGTTGGTTGATGCCATCGCACGTTGATAGAGGTCGAACGTCTCGCCTAAGCGTGTCAAGGGCCACAACAGCGATTGTGTGAGAAAGATCAGGACGCTATAGCTACCCACAGAAAGTTTGCCTGCGATCGCTAATTTGCCACCATAGAGCAATGTTGCCAGAAAGCCTATCAACACCAAAATGCGAATGAGTGGAATAAACGCAGCACTAAGAGCGATCGCACGACGATTGCTTTGGCGATACGCCTCACTGTCAAAGGTAATCCGCTCGGTTTCGTAGTCCTCAGTGGCAAAGCTTTTGATGGTGGTAATGCCACTCAGATTGTTTGACAGTCGCCCATTTAACAAACCTACTTTTTCACGCATAGCGGCATAGCGGGGAGCCAGTTGCCGCTGGAATGCCACCGAACCCCACACAATCAGCGGCATCGGCAGCATTGCCATCCATGCCACGCTAGGAGCCAGAATGAAGAACACGCTCCCAATAATCAAAATGGTGGTGCTGACCTGAAGAATGTCATTTGCGCCACCGTTCAAAAACCGTTCTAGCTGGTTAATGTCATCGTTGAGAATCGACAGCAACCCGCCAGTGCTACGTTCTTCAAAATATGCCAGTTCTAACTCTTGCAGATGAGCATAGGCATCCAGACGCAACTTGTGCTGAATGTTTTGCGCCAGATTGCGCCACAGCCGATCGTAGGCATACTGAAACGCCGATTCCAACCCCCAAATGCAAAAGGTCAACACCGAAAGCACGACCAGTTGGGTGAAAAGATCTCTGATGCCCAGGCGACCCGGCAAGGAATTTTGTTGCTGCACCACAATGTCGATCGCGATGCCAATCAACGCTGAGGGAGCTAGATCAAAAACTTTGTTCAGAATCGAACAGGCGATCGCCCAGCGCATTTGTCCGTAATAGCCGCGCCCATAGTCCAGCAAGCGACTCAGTGGCAGGGCAGCCGTAGAACGAGGTCCCTGACTGGAACTGTGCGATCGCCGCCGATGGAAGACAGCTTTTTGCTTTGAGAAGAGACGCGCCGTAAACCAAGCCAAGGCATACCTCACACCAGAATGGTTATGCAAATGCACTGGAACCCACTCTAGCTAACTTTTTGCCCTAGTGCGCTCCACACCAATCAGGGCAAGAACCCTCACTCTGCCAGCCGTAAGGATGAAACCCACAAATCAATGCCGTGCGCGTTTCGCGGCTGTAGCCATACGCCATGCCGTGGTAGTTTGCACAGCCAACACAAGACTTAGGACGAGTCGGCGCAATGTCATTAAAGCCAAGCTGCGATCGCAGAATATGCCGCTTACTCTCTTGCCGCTGCCAGTTTGCATGGTCAGCCTTCCTAAAAAAATAGTGCATCTTCCCAAACGGGTACTGGGCAGCGTCCATGTCTGTTTTGGTGAAGGGATATTCCTTAGACTACCCATAATTCACACTGCTACGCCTCACCCTTGCGCTGGAAATCGATAAACATCTGTCTAAAGGTATAGATAGATGAGTGGCGACCCGTAACAAATAGTACTGTTTACGATCGCAAAATCAGCCTTTAGCCTACTGCTTCGCAGAAGCAAGCTACAGCCTTCAGCCTTTACCCCAACTGCCAAACCTTCACCTTACTATCCGAACTGCCACTAACCAGAAACAGTCCATCACTAGTCAGGGCAACCGAGTTAACCGCGCTGATATGCTCCGTCAACGTACCGCTCAGACTGCCTGTTTCCAGATTCCAGAGCTTGATAGTTGTGTCACTGCTGCCGCTGACCAGAAGTTTGCCATCACCACTCATGGCGATCGCATTCACCGCATCAATGTGTCCTGCAAGGGTATACACCACGGTACCCGTTTCTAGATTCCACACCTTGATAGTTTTGTCTTTGCTGGCACTCACCAGCGTTTTGCCATCCGGTGCAATGACAACCGCGTTGACCGAGTTGAAATGACCGTTTGGCAGCGTACGAACTGGCTCGTTTGTCTTCAGGCTCCACAGCTTAATCTGGTTGTCTAGCCCCCCGCTCACCAAAAACTGACCATTGGGACTCAACGCCACCGATCGCACCATTCCTGCCAAGCCCGAAAACGCACGCAGCAGCTCACCTGTTGTCAGTTTCCATAACCGAACGGTGCGATCTTCACTGCCGCTGGCAAGCAGTTGACCGTCTGTGCTAATGACAACCGAGTTCACATCTCTGGTATGACCACTCAGGGTGCGTAGCAGTTTACCGCTGCCTAAATGCCAGATGCGAATGGTGTCGTCATCACTGCCGCTGACTAGAGTTTGCCCATCGGGACTGATACTTAAGCAATTAATCGGTTTGTGATGCTCAGTGAGGGTTTGCACTAACGTTCCTGTGGTTCGATCCCAAACTTTGATACTGTCGTCCAGACCACCACTAACCACCGTTTGCCCATCGGGGCTAATGGCAACTGCTGTAACCCAGCGCGAATGCCCAATCAGAGTATGCAGGCAGTGACGTCCTCGTGGATGAGAGACGGGTTGCCTGGAAAGAGGCGGCCGAGAAGCAGGTGGTCTAGAAGCAGGCGCACCCGATACTCCTGGCTGACTTAGTTTGGGCTGACTTAGTTTGGGCTGACTTAGGTTGGGTTGGCTTAGGTTGGGTTGGCTGAGTCGCTGCTTTGATATGGGGGGACGAGAGGTCGATGCGGTACCGGGTGGTTGGGTAGCCTGACCGTTTGCTGCCACTGCGATCGGAGGACGGGATAGCGCGGTTCGCAGGTCTCGCATCACCGCATCAGCCGATAGATACCGTTCACTCACCAGATCTTTCAACATTTTGTCGAGAATTTGCGCGATCGGTTCGCTGATCATGCGCCCCTTTTCGTGCAAGTGCTGCCGCCAAAGCCAGCATCCTGCCAGAGGATCGTATAAGTTCTCTGGCTTCACCTGGGTCATGAGATAAAGGCACGTAGCACCCAGACTGTAGATATCGCTGGCGGGATACGCCTTGCCACTTCGCAGTTGCTCGATCGGTGCGTAGCCCTCTGTCCCAATTTTGGTGCCGGGTTGCACAGCCGCATCGGTAGACAGTAGCTTGGCAACGCCGAAATCAATCAACACCAGACGATTGTCAATTTTGCGACGAATAATGTTGGATGGCGTGATGTCTCGATGAATGACCTGGTGATCGTGGACAAACTTGAGCGTGGGCAGAATACCAGCCAGCACTTCACGAATGCGCTGCTCGATAAACACGCCATTCTGAGCCAACTCTTGCAACAGCGTGTTGCCTTCGATAAATTGCTGCACCAGGTAAAGGCGCTTGTCTTGCTCAAAGTACGCCAGTAGCGTCGGAATCTGGGGATGTTCGCCCAATTCATACAGCCGCACTGCCTCCTGCTCAAACAGCTTGACTGCCTTCTCAAGCGACTTTGTGCCCTGAATTTGGGGTGAAAACTGCTTGATGACGCATCGTGCTTTGAGTCGGTCTTCGTCTACTGCCAGGTAGGTTCTGCCAAAACCGCCCTGCCCGATCGGATGCACAACACGGTAGCGCCCTCGCAGCAACAGTATGAGCTTGGTACCACAACTGAGGCAAAATTCGGCATTATCAGCATTTTGGGGATGCTGGCAGTCTGGATTCAGACAACAGGTCATACTCATGCACCAGGAACGTTAGTCTATTTTCCCTGATTCACAGCGTTCTACGTTAAAGTCAGCCACGATCGCTAAGACTCGATGACATGATCACCGATGCTACGGACAGCGATCGTACCCAAATGGGGCTGCACTTCAGTCTGTATTCACAGTTGCCCTACTAAACGCAAACAAAACTCCACCCGCCAGAAAACCTAAGACAAAACCGGATGAATGTCCACTCAGGCTTACATTCGGCGTTACTAGGTCAGATAAAAACTGAAGTCCCGCGATCGACAAAATGAGCCAAAGCTGCTTGACCGCATTTTTCGCCCGGTCTCGTCGCCAGCCCCATAAATAAAAGGCACCCATGACGCCGACCATACCCATAATTGCGCCAGAGGCCCCAACGCTAATTTGATCCGCTGCATTGGCGATCGACATCATTGCGGATGCCAGCATGGAACCAATGCCGCTAAATCCGTAAGCCAACAAAAATTTAGCGCTGCCTAGCTTTGCTTCTGCCAATGTACCGAAGTAGTAAAGCCCAAACATATTGAGCGCCAAATGGAGCGGACCATAATGCAGAAAGATTGCCGTGAACAGCCGCCACCACTCTCCCTCAAACACGTTGACTGGCACCATGCCACCCAGTGCATATAAGGTTGCCAGGTTTTCGCTGCCGCCTGCTGCTATTTCCAGCCCAAAGACCAGTAAGTTCACCACGATCAAACTATACGTGGCGTAGGCATTTTTGCGCTGGAAGGCCGATCGATCGTTGTACCGAGCTTCGTGCTGGAGCGTTACCCTTACGGCAGCGAGTTGTTTTCTGCTATCCATGAGTGCTTGAGCATCGGTCGTCAGTGGTTGCGACAGTCGCCAATCAATCGCTTTTTGCAAGATCGGATCGCTACGATCGCGCAGAGCTGCTAACTGCTCACGCGCGATCGCCTCATTTCCGGCTGCCAGTTCTGCCGTCGCCAACCAAAACTGTTGTGTGTTTGGCGGACAAGACGCAAGCGGACCCTTGAACGATCGCGCCACCTGTTCTGGCTGACCACAAAACGCAAAGGCAAACATCCTGACTAAATTAAGGGTATGGTTGTCGCTTCTCTTATCAAATTTTTGTTCCATCTGGTCTAGCCCTTGCAGCAGACCGTTTAGATCGCCCGTCTCACCCAACGCTCTCAGGTAGTAAGTGGCGACAGTCACGTTGCTCAAGGCTTTTGCACCCGGAAACTGCTGCTGCACCCAGGTAATCAGTGTGTGCCACCGAGCATCCATGCGATAAAGCAGCACGATCGCTGTCTGTCCCATCGGGTGAGTAGTGGTACTGTAACGGTTAAAAATTTGCAGCGCCTCGTCTAAGCGTCCCTGCTGCCCCAGTTCTAGCCCTCGCAGCACAGCAGGATACTCCACCATGCCGTCTGCCGGATGCAGCCAGCGCACCCAATACGCCAGTCTTTGCGCGTCTCGAAACCGCTCCTGCGCCACCAACGCACCCACTCTGGCAGTGCCCAGCAAAGGCAGCAGAATCAGCAGCAGCCAAAGCCCCCCGCTCACCCAGCCAGCCTGAGCAGGTATCAGCAAAAACGATACTCCCAATACCACCAGCACACCGCCAACTGCTATCAACCAGCCACGCGGTATCTGGCGCGATCGCAGCAGAATCAGAACACATGAAAAAAAGACAACCTGAATGAGAATCGTGTTAATGCTCATGAAATTGGTGCGGTAGCAAGGAAGGACTGTCTAAGATCTTGACTGTCTAAGATCTTGAGTTTAGTTTGCCCTTCAAGCTGTACATCACATCTGGCGATACTGAGACGGGCTATCTTCAAACTGGGTGACACTCAGACGGGCTGCACTC
>JBBSHC010000259.1:0-5680 GCA_038253425.1 Leptolyngbyales cyanobacterium
TAACCGCAGCGCACGAAACCTGGATTGTCGATTTACTCGGCTTTGGCTTTACCGATCGCTCCAAGGATGTGTCCTTTAGCCCAGCCGCCATCAAGACGCATCTGTACTACGTCTGGAAAACGCTCATTGCCCAACCCGTCATTCTAGTGGGGGCATCAATGGGCGGTGCAGCAGCGATCGACTTCACGCTCACCTACCCCGAAACGGTGCAAAAGTTAGTGCTGATCGACAGTGCTGGTTTTGCTCAGGGTCCCGCGATGGGTCGCTTTCTCGTGCCGCCATTGGGCTATCTAGCAGCCAGCTTTCTCCGTAGTCCTGGTGTTCGGCGGAAGGTGAGCCAGCAAGCGTACTGCGATTCTAGCTTCGCGTCACCCGATGCGCTACTCTGTGCAGCACTGCACCTAAAACTTCCTCACTGGCACCAGGCAATCATTGCCTTTACCAAAAGCGGTGGCTACAACTTCCTGGCAGACAAAATCACCGCGATCGACAAACCAACGCTCATCTTATGGGGTGATACCGATCGCATTGTGGGCACCAAAGATGCCGAGAAATTTCAACAGGCGATCGCAGGCAGCAAACTTGTCTGGATCAAAAACTGTGGACATGTGCCTCATCTAGAAAAACCCCAAACAACCGCCGCACAGATCTTAGAGTTTGGCTTGGGGGGTTGATTAGGGGTAAGAAGATTATCCATGACCAGCGATCGACACTGAGAAAGCCAGCATGAATTCAAATTGTCTGCTCACCTATTTGCAAAATGACTCAAATTAACGATCCGGCGATCGTCGCTGAACTCACTGCCCTGTACCTCAAGTACGAAGACGCTTTAGTAGCAAACGACATCGCCACAATGGATGAGCTGTTTTGGGATTCTCCAGATGTACTACGGTTTGGTGCCACCGAGAACCTCTACGGCACGAATGCTATTCGTGCCTTCCGTCAGAACCGTCCCACCAAAAATCTGACACGTACGATCGCGCAGCTCAAGGTCGTCACGTTTGATGCCGATACCGCGATCGTCACGCTAGAATTCCAACGGCTCACAGACGGCAAACCTCGCAACGGCAGACAAAGCCAGGTCTGGCGCAAATTACCCGAAGGATGGAAGATTGTTTCAGCCCACGTTTCCCTTTTGCCGGAATAAAAAGTTTGGAGTTTGTGAAAAAACTTAGACCTGACCTGTTCGTCCGGTCAAGCTGGCAATAACCGCCACCAACTCAGCCGCATCAACGGGTTTGGTTAAATGCATTTGAAACCCGGCTAAAAGCGCCTGCCGCCGATCCTCACTCCGGGCATAGGCTGTCAGAGCAACCGCTGCGAGCCGCCCCCCTTCCTGTGCTTCACGTTGCCGTACTTGGCGGATCAGAGCATAACCGTTTTCATTTGGCATGCCAATATCGCTCACCAAAACATTGAGGCTGTAAACTGTCGGGGCTGCGATGATGGTCAAAGCCTCCTGCACAGACCCTACCGCTATGACGGTCGCACCATGCGCTTGCAGAATCGTACTCAGCAAGGTACGCGCGTCTATTTCGTCTTCAACCACTAAAATTTGTAAGCCGTCTAGGGTTGGCACCACCTCAGCATACTCATGGATCTCTACACCGGGCTGGAAGCGATCTGGTTCACGGTCGGGTAAATGGACAATCGTGAGGGGCAGTTTGACCGTAAAGGTAGCCCCCGCTCCGCTGCCGGGACTAGCTACTCTGACGGTGCCACCATGCAATTCCACTATTTGACGGACAATGGCTAACCCCAAACCCAGTCCACCATACTGACGCGTCGTTGTACTGTCGTACTGGCGAAAGCGATCGAAAACATACGGTAAAAACTCGGCGCTAATGCCTTGTCCCGTGTCGCTAATGGTCAGTTCCACATGAGACTCAACTCTTGCCAAACGAACCTGAACGCGCCCGTCTTTCGGCGTGAACTTGATGGCATTTGCAAGCAGATTCCAAACGACTTGCTGCAAGCGATCGCTGTCACCCGAAATCGGACCTGCCGTCGAATCAAGCACACTTTGAATGCAGATTGCTTTTGCCTCAGCCGCCAGACGCACAGACTCGATCGCCGTTTCTACCACAGGCACCAGATTAACAGGAGCTACTTGGAGGCGCAGTTTACCTGTGATGATGCGAGAAAGGTCAAGAATATCTTCAATCAGTTTAGCTTGCGCCTTTGCATTCCGCTCGATCGTCTCTAAAGCCCGCCCAACCATGTCCTCATTCAAGGTTCGCTGTCGCAGCATCGTTGACCACCCTAAAATAGCGTTGAGCGGTGTTCTGAGTTCATGCGAGAGAATCGAAAGAAATTCATCCTTAGCACGATTGGCTGCTTCTGCTTCTGCCCGAATCGCTTGTTCACGTTGCAGTAATTCGTCCTTGGTGCGATTAGACGCTTCTAGCTGAGCTGTGCGCTCCTGTACGCGTTGCTCTAGCTCTACATTAATCGCCTGTATCCGGCTGCGACTGTCCTGTAGTTCCTGATTTGAGAGGGCAAGTTGGGCAGGGCTGGGCATATCGATCGCCACTGGAATTAAAGGAATCAGTAAAAAGGTGAACGCATAAGTAGACCAGGCGGCATTAATCGCTTTAACCAGTCCTGAAACCCAGTAAATGGGATACCAAAGTGTCACAACGTCTAGCAAATGAGTGGTGCCACACAAGGCAAAGACCAAAAAGTAGCCCACCAGCAACAGCCCCGTCCTGGAGGGCAGATCCTGCCGCTCTTGCTTAAAGTAAAGCAGGGCGATCGCCACGGAGTAATACGCAAGGGCAGTAATGGCGTCTGATGCTAAATGCAGCCAAACAAGCGTTGGTTGCCAAAGGTAACAATGCCCGTGGGGAATGAAATTGCTGGAGAGAAAGAGGCTGAAAGGGGCAGACATACTCGTCAAGGAAACCGTCAAGTTTAGTAAACGTCTTTGGTCAAAGCTACGCTTGGCAAAAGGATCAGAGCGAAAGGCTGCTAACAGCGCGCTGCTTTATCTTTTTCAGTCAAAAAAGACTACCCTATTTAATCTAGCTCAGGCTGCATTAGGTGGTAATCAGCTTGCGGAGTGAACTTAGAGTATGACAACGGTGTGTGTAAAAACGAGATCGATGTGAAAACGGTCTATGCAAAAAGGAGGACTTTGCTCAGAGTGCTTTTCTTCTCTGTAAGGCTGATTACTGGGCAAAAAACAGATGGGAATGTCGTGGGCAACTCGGCGTATCCTTGAGTGATTGAGTCAAAATCAAATCACCTTGCCCCTACAGGAAGGGGTATGGAGCCACTCACAATCTCCATGACCAAAAACGCCCCCCGATGAGTAGATTGGTTAGCTACGGAAGTGTCGCATCTGAAGGCATCAATGAAGTTCATGATGAAAAAGGCGGAGAAGACGTCTTCTTCTCTTTTCTACAATTAATTAAATCGCTCAGCCTTTAAAACCTGCCCCTTGCTCCCCTTGAAAAGCTCTCATTCTGGACTCGCCGCCTTAACCCAAGCTCAGCTAGAAGCCTGGGTCGTACAGGCAAGAGTCTATGCTCATACGGGACGACTGCCAGACTATATTCCGCTCCTGGCACAGGCAAATCCGCAGTGGGTGGCAGTGCAGGTGCAGTCCTTTGAAGGGCAAAGCTACGCAGCGGGTGAGGTTGAGCAACCGTTTACGCTGATGAGTGTCGTGAAACCGTTACTCTTGTTGTTCTTGCTGGAGCAATTGGGATGGGACGTGGTGTTTGCCAGGGTGGGGATGGATCCCTCGGAGCAATCTTTTCATTCGCTGGCGCAACTCAATGTCGATCGCGGCTTTCCGCGCAATCCCATGATCAACAGCGGCGCAATCACACTGGCTTCATTGTTGCCTGGAGAAACGGGTGCCGATCGCTGTGAAACCCTGCGTCTATGGCTAAACACACTGGCGGGGTGTCAGCTAGTGCTCGATGAAGCAATGCTGGCATCGGTGCGATCGCTGGGCAATGAGGCAAACCGAGCGATCGCAGGACGGCTTGTGCAGGCAGGTCACCTTACCGATACTGAGACGACTTTAGATACTTATAACCACATTTGCTGTCTCGCTGGCACCGTAGCAGATCTGGCAAAGATTGGCGTCTTGCTTGCCAAGCATCAAACTCGACCCTTGCCCCTGCATCGACAGACGGTGAATGCCCTGATGTTGACCTGCGGTTTGTATGAAGCGTCTAGCCGCTTTGCTGTGCAGTTTGGGCTGCCAACGAAATCAGGCGTGAGTGGTGCGCTGCTGTCGGTTGTGCCGGGTCAGGGTACGATCGCGTGCTACAGCCCTATGCTGGATGCGATCGGCAATTCGATCGGTGGGTTATTTCTACTCAAGCAACTGACTCAAACGCTGCATCTTAGTGTGTTTAGCTAGCTGACTGTCTACACGCAAGTACGGCGTCTGGCTTAACGGTTGAACGGCAAGCGATCACATTTAGCACTGACCAGGAAGCCGTAGTCGGCGATACGATGAGCGGCATAGCGACGAACCGTGCCAGGAGGTGCAAAGTTTTCTCTGTAATAGGACGGTTGACTTAGCGTAGAAATTCGGAGCGGATTGAGGTAGATTTAACCCAGCACGCGATTGTGCAGTCCGGCACGTACAGAAAACAGAATCCTGACGCATCTTAAAGGAGAACCAATGCCTCCCTCTCAGTCTTTACCGCTTAGTGATGCACCGATCGCCCTTGTTCCCGCCCAAACTGTGGCAGAGTTTCCAGCCAATACTTTTCTAGAGAGCATTGTTGTCAGTCCTGACCAGACGCTATTTATCACCGATCACTATGGCGGCAAAGTGCTTCGCCTTGATGCAGAAGGCACTGTAACCACTCATGCGATCGTGGCTGGCAAAGCGACAGGACTTGCCTTTACACCCGATGGTAGTCTGCTGTTAACCGGTTGGAACGAGCAGAATATCCCTGTAGTTTGGCGAATTTCTGCGGATGGCACGGTGGAGGTTTTAGCGACCCTACCCGATGCTGTGTTTCTCAATGGTTTGACGCCTTTAGCAGACTCGCTTTATCTCATTGCCGACTCCTACCGAGGCGCAATTTGGGCGCTGGATGCGGCGCAGGGCACCGTGCAAATATGGCTGGAACATCCCCTCCTGGCACAGGCAACGCCCGAAAATCCTACGCCTGCTGTGAATGGTCTGAAGATCTTTGACCAGGTTTTGTATGCTTCCAACACGCAAAACGCGCAAATTGTACGCATTCCGATCGAGGCAGGGCAGCCAGGTAACCCGGAAGTATTTGTGCAAAACGCCAACATTGATGATTTTGCCTTCGATCGTGACGGGAATCTTTACGGCACCACACACATCTTCAATAGTGTTGTCAAAATTGCTTCCGATGGCAGCATCACGACGCTGGCTCAAGCAGAACAGGGCATGGTGGGCACAACCGCTGTTGCTTTTGGGCGATCAGCAGGCGATCGCTCCTCTCTTTACGTCACTACCAATGGCGGTATGTCGCTACCACCGTCTACGGGCATTGAAACTGCCAAAGTTGTGCGTCTAGCGATCGGTGCTGAGGGCTTGCCCCTTGGCTAAATCAATGCTTTCTGATCATGCCGATCCCCCTGTCACTGTGGATGTTGTCCAGAAAATAAAACCGGGCTGTGAAGCCGCCTTTGAGGACGTGCTTGCTGGTCTTATCGAAGCAGCGACCACGTTTGA
>JBBSHC010000260.1:0-5679 GCA_038253425.1 Leptolyngbyales cyanobacterium
AAACGACAGCTCAAGCGCTCGGTCACTTTAGCGGCTCAAGTTGATCAAGCTAGCTTGAGGGGCGTTCTCGCTCTAGCAGCCACTCCACGAGCGACGCCTGACGCTCCACTGTGGCAGCAAGACGATAGATGTTTTGCTCTTGCCGTTCTGTCGAAGTAGCCAGCCGGTCCAGCCGCAGATCAAACCCTGAAAGCCCCGCTTTGGTTTCACTGAAACCAAGGGTGATCACTGCACTGAGCTGACCAATCTGCTCGGTCAGTGCGTCAATTTTATGGCTCTGTTGCTGGTTGGCTTGCACCAACTGTTCATGCGCTTGCACCAGTCGCGCGGTTGCTTCCAGCAAGGCAGTGAGTGCGTCAGGTGGTGCTGGGTTGGTCATGGCTTTCGGTGTATCCGTACAACTTAGAGCTGATAGAGTTTCTCTCTTGCTTTCTACTTTACTTCCCCGTGCTTGCAGACACAGTAAACACCTGCTCCTTGCACCCCGAGTTCGCTAAACTAGGCAGAGCATGAGCAAGCTTTCAGTCTTTCAACGATGGCAAGTGACTACGACAAACGCTTTGATGGTAAGTATGTCTACCAGTACATGACCATCACTCAACCGCTCTATGAGATTCATGGTCATGAAATCAAGCGCTACGGCTCGGCTGAAGCAGCGGTCTATGAGATTCGTGGCGACCAAATTTATCGCTTTCGTTCCACCATGCCGCCCTTTTTTGAGCTGAGGGGCAACAAAATCTACGACCACTTGAAGACCACTCAAGCCAAGTATGAGATTCGCTGAAGTCCTGACTCATCGAGGGATGAAAGGAGCGGCGTCGCTACTGGAAGTCCGGCTAAGTAGAGCCTTGAAAGGGTCTCTTTCAGGTTTTTACCTGGATCCGATCCTGTCGGGAGTCCCACTTCAGTGAGAAGTACCAATCAGTAAGGTAAACAAAGGTTAACTTTATGAGCCTCGCTTTAAGTTTACTGGCATGCTCATAAGAGCGATAACTTTGGGTTTCTTGCTCTAAAGACCCCAGCAACTCCCTTTAAGACACCTGATCGTAAAGCGCTGGACTCCTGCACTTAAAGGAGACGGCGCTTTACCTTTAGAAGCGGCACCGTCCGGTACAGGACGCGTACTCTCGTTGAACTTGGGGTTTGAGGTGCAGTGGAACGGAAAACCGGGTTAAGTGGCTCTTTTACATAGCCAAATTGGCTACAGCCAATTGACATCGGCTTTATTGCTCTTGGCTAGCGCTGCTAGGATGGGTGCCTTAGGGTATACCCATTTAGACCAGCTCTTCCAAAAGATTGCCCGCATTTACCTTGAGTCATGGAAGCAAAGCTGTTACAAAGAGTAATAAGTCTTGAAAGCCTATCCCTACAAAGCTTTTAGGACTGCATTCCGACGCGGACATTGGCGCACCAGGGTGTCCAACTTTCATTTGGCTATTCAAAATAGCCCGTTAACCCTGTTTTCCGTTCCACTTAACCTCAGACCCCGAACCCACCAAAGGCTGCCCCTAAGATGGTTTTTAGGCTGCGCTACGGGTGCAGAGGCACCATGCTTAAATGTCCGCCTGTCCGTTATACCTTTGCATGGAGAACCACGATCGCACTGACTGGAGGAGCTGTAGTCTGAGTGCCGCTTTGGAAATTTCTTCCGAGCGAGCCTGACAAAAAACGGCTGTACGTTCATGAATAACGCCTCAGGAAAATAAATCTCTCAAGGGACAGACGGCAGCTTGCGTCATTGGGAGGAGAATGAGTTTTAGCAAATGTTAAATGAAGCAGTCCATGCCCTCCCTTGCCAAGATAGTGTCGCTTAAACAAGTACCATTGCTGACTCAACCTTTATTCGGTGATCTGATTCGTGAATTGCGGCGTTTGAGCAACATGACGCAGGGGCAGTTTGCCGCAGTGATTGGCGTGAGCTATGTCACGGTCAGCCGTTGGGAAGCTGGTCGGATTCAACCGTCTGCCTTAGCGTTGCGTCAAGTGCAAGCCTTTGTTGAAAGGTTGAGCCAATCGACTGCTGAACCAATCCAAGCTAGGGGTAAAGAGCTGCTTGCCTTGTTTTTTAGTCAAAGACAAAGGTAGGCAGTGAAGATGAAGAAGCCGAGTCTGGCGGATCTTGCGGGTGCTAGTGAGCTAGCGGCATTAACGCGATCGCAGTTTGCCAGTGCAAAGGAAGTGGCTGATGGGTTACAAACGCCCCTTGGTGCTGTCGAAACTTGGTTTTCCAGCTTAAAGAGTGCCTTCACTATCCTCTTAAACTCCGGTTGTCCCATGTTTTTGGTTTGGGACTGCGATTCAGTACAGGATCGCTCTGGTGAACGCATTCTGTTCTACAACGATGCCTACCTCTCCCTTCTAAAAGAGACTCAGGATCTGATCGCATTCGATCCAATCAAGGACAGTTGGACTGAAGACGGGTTCACCATGCAGGCAGAGGTCGAACAGGTCTTCACAACAGGGCAAGCGTTGCGGCGCGAGCAGTACTCGTTTCTCAGAGATCGAACTGGCAAGGGCAACGGACAGCTTCATACCTGGTCTTACAGTGCAGTCTGGGATGAAACGGGTCAAATCAGGGGCGTTTTTGCAACGGGTTGCCAAGTCCGCAAGGAAGAGATGGTCGCTACAGCGACTGTTGAAGAAGGATGCTTCGGTCTAGTCAGTGATATCAGCGATCGCAAAAAGATTGAACAGGAACGCGAACGGTTTCTCAGCGTTGGTTCGGACTTGCTAGTGATTACAGGCATTGACGGTTCTTTTCAATGGGTAAGCCCCACGTTTGAACGAACGCTCGGTTGGACAGTCGATGAAATGACAGCCCGTCCCTGGACTGATTTTGTCCACCCAGACGATGTCGGCGCATCTGTTCTCGAAACCGACAGTCTTTTCTCTGGTAACGAAACCATTGCGTTTGAAAACCGTTATCGGCACAAAGATGGCTCCTACCGCTGGTTTCTTTGGAACGCACGCCCCTACCCAGAAGAACAGGTGATCTACGGAGCGGCCGTTGATATCACTGAGCGCAAACAAGCTGAAGAGGCTCTACGGCAGAGTGAAGAGCAGCTAAGACTGGCTCAACGGGCAGCCGGAGCAGGGCTGTGGGATTGGGATATTACCGCTGATCGTGTCACCTGGTCAGAAGAATGCTATCGGCTCTATGGGTTAGACCCCATGATGACACCTTCTTACGAAGACTGGCTGGCATCAGTTTTAGACGTTGATCGCGATCGCGTGGCGCAAGCAACGCGTGAGGCACTAGAGCATCATAGCGATCTCAATGTTGAATTTCGCATTTTCCATCCAATCCAGGGAGAGCGATGGTTAACAGAAATCGGCCAAACGTTTTACGCTGATGACGGGCAGCCAAAACGCATGACAGGCATCGCGTTGGATATCACCGATCGGAAGAGAGCTGAAGCTGCTCTGCGGGAAAGTGAAGCCCGGTTTCAGGCGATCGTCCGCAATGTGCCAGGAACGCTCTATCGCTATACATCCCATCCTGATGGTTCTGATGCCTTCACCTACGTTAGCGAGGGTTCTCGCGAATTACTTGAATTAGAACCAGAGACTATTATTCAGGATTCAAGCTCTCTTTGGGCCTTGTTTCACCCGGATGATTTACCAGCGCTGCGAGAGTCAGTAGCGGCAGTTGTGGAAAATTTACTGCCGTGGCAATGGGAAGGACGGCTCATTACCCCGTCTGGTCAACTCAAGTGGATTCAGGGTAGATCTCGTCCACAGCAAACTGAACAGGGAACGGTGTGGGACGGTTTGTTGATTGACATTACTGAACGTAAGCAAGCCGAACAAGCCTTACGCCGCAGTGAGGAGTGGGCGCGGCTGGCGATTCATGTGGGGTGTTTGGGGGGCTGGCGGCTGCACCTGGAAACAAATCTCGTCGAGATGGACGATCGCATGCGAGAAATTTGGGGGGAGCCGAGTGATGCCGTCATGATTCCTCTGCCAAGCGTCATCGAGCGGATGCACCCAGACGATCGAGTGCGGGTAACCAATGCCGTTAAGGCTGCTATCGACCCGCAAGCATTAGGCACTTACGACATTGATTACCGGATCGTTTGGAATGATGGCACCGAACGGTGGGTGCTAGCAAAGGGGCAAGCCCAATTTGAGGGCAAGGGCAAGTCTCGGCAGGCAGTCGATTTCTTTGGCACGCTGCTGGATATTACTGATCGCAAACAAGCAGAAGAAGCCTTGCGGAACAGTGCTGAAAGTTTAAGTTTGGCCTTGACGGCTGCAAAACTGGGTGATTGGAGCTGGCAGACTGCAACAGACATCGTGACCTTGTCGGAGCAAGCTGCTTCAATGTTTAGCATTCCATCGGGTTCCCATATGACGTGGGCACAGATGCAAGATCTCCTCTATACAGACGATCGCGAACGAGCGCGTTTGCAAGTTGAGCAGGCGATCGCAGATCACAGTGATTACGATATTGAGTATCGAGTCATGCAGCCTGATGGGACAACGCGATGGATTGCTGCCAAGGGACGTGCTCAATATGACTTGTCTGGGCAGGTTTTAGGCATGCTGGGTGTCGTGCAGGACATCACCCATCGTAAGCAGGCTGACGCAGAACGAGAACAGCTTTTAGTGAGGGCACAGGTAGCACGCGAAGAAGCCGAAAAAGCCAATCGTATTAAAGATGAGTTTTTGGCGGTACTGTCACATGAATTGCGATCGCCGCTCAACCCCATTTTGGGTTGGTCAAAGCTATTGCAGCAAGGCAACCTGGATGCTACCAGAACGACCAACGCGCTGGCGACGATCGAGCGCAATGCCAAGCTACAGGTGCAGTTGATCGATGATCTGCTCGACATCTCCCGCATTCTTCGAGGCAAACTCACCTTAAACACCTTGCCCGTATCGCTCTCGTTTGTGCTTACGGCGGCGATCGACACAGTGCGGTTGGCAATCGATGCCAAAGCGATTCAACTCAAGCTGGCAGTTGACCCAGGGGTGGGACAGGTTTTGGGTGACGCAGCACGGTTGCAGCAAGCGGTTTGGAATCTCTTAGCCAACGCCGCCAAGTTCACGCCGTCCGGTGGGCAGATCACCGTGACGCTCACGCAAGTGGAAACCTGCGCCCAACTGCAAGTCAAAGATACTGGCAAAGGGATTCATCCCACTTTTCTGCCCTTTGTCTTTGAGCATTTCCGACAGGAAGATGGTGCCACTACCCGCCAATTTGGTGGCTTGGGACTGGGACTCGCGATCGTGCGGCAAATTGTGGAAATGCATGGTGGCAGTGTACAAGCAGCAAGCCCTGGTGAGGGTCTGGGAGCCACGTTTACGGTCAAGCTTCCCCTGGCAAAAAGCGGCTCAAATCAGGTTCAAACGACCCACTTAGACACTCCTGCCGTTGACTTCAAGGGGCTACGAGTCCTCGTTGTCGACGATGAAGCCGATATGCGGGAGCTAGCTGCCTTTGTGCTCGAACAACAAGGAGCAACAGTCATCACTGCCGCTTCGGCACAGGAAGCACTGACGGTGCTGGATCGGTGCGCCCCCGATGTTTTGCTGAGTGACATTGGTATGCCAGAGGTCGATGGCTATATGCTGATGCAGCAGGTGAGGAGCCGTGCCGCCGCAGACGGGGGCCAAATTCCAGCTATTGCCCTCACTGCCTATGCTGGCGAAGTTGACCAGCAGCAGGCACTGGCA
>JBBSHC010000261.1:0-5673 GCA_038253425.1 Leptolyngbyales cyanobacterium
ATGATTCTGAAGCCAACCGGAACTTTGAACAACGGTTGTGATTCTGATTTTTGCAATCCCATTGATAGACCGCGCATGACTCCGCCCCAGCCGCCCCGTCGATCGCAAACGCTTTTGGGTGCCATAACCCAGGCAGTGCAAACTGTTCAGGCAAAGATCAATTTTTCTAAATTGACGCTAAAGCCCAATGCCAAAGTGCCAGAACTATGGGTGCAGGACGCGGGTGTTGATCAAGCAGATGTCTACCCGCTGTTAGGCGATCGCTACCTGCTGGGGCGCAGTTCCAAATCCTGCGACATCGTGATTCGTAATCCAGTCGTGAGTCAGGTTCACTTATCACTGCATCGGAATAGCCAGCGGCAGGGTCTCTTAAGTGCTATCTTTCGTCCGCCGTTTTTCCTTCAAGACGAAAACTCTACCAATGGCATTTATCGCGGCAAACGACGGGTAAAAGCGACGCAACTCCGACACAAAGCCGTTTACACACTGGGACCACCAGAACTAGCCGCAGCCGTTCGCATCCAGTTTATTGACCCGCCCCCCTGGTATGTGCGTGTGTTTCGCTATGGCATGTATGGCGTTGGCGGTGTTACCGCTCTGGCAGTGGTCGGTGTCTTGCTAGAGTGGCAAAAATTCTCAGTGCAGCCCTTACCTGCATCGGTACAGGGCCCCTTTGTGGTCTATGCGCGTGACGAGCAGACCCCCCTCAGCCCGGTGACTAACCGCACTCATACCGAGTTCAAAGACTTGTCAGGGTTTTCGCCCTATCTGGCGAAGGCAGTCATGGCATCTGAAGACTCCCGCTACTACTGGCATCTGGGTGTAGACCCGATCGGCACCTTACGGGCAGTGGTAGCAAACGTCAAAGGCGGCGGCATTCGTGAGGGCGGCAGTACGCTCACTCAACAGCTTGCCCGCAGTTTGCTGCGCCAATATGTAGGTACCGAAGACTCAGCCGGGCGGAAACTACGCGAAGCGGCGGTGGCACTCAAGCTCGAAACGGTCTACAGCAAAGATTTTCTACTGCTGACTTACCTGAATCGGGTTTACCTGGGCAACGAAGCTTATGGGTTTGAAGACGCGGCTCAACTATATCTCGGCAAGTCTGCTAAAGACTTAACGCTATCGGAAGCGGCAACCCTGGTTGGTATTTTGCCTGCGCCTAACAGTTTTAACCCGGTGCGAAACTACGATAAAGCGATCGATCTGCGCGATCGCGTTCTGAAGCGGATGGCAGAGCTAAACATGGCTAGCCCTGACGAAATTCAGCGGGCACGTCGATCGCGCATTGATGTTAACCCCAAGGCAAAAGCCGAACTGGATAGCGTCATCGCTCCTTATTACTACAGTTACGTCTTTACCGAACTTCAACAACTCTTAGGCGCACAGTTGGCTGAAGAAGGCAACTTCATCATCGAAACAGGGATGGATCTTCAAATCCAGGCGAAAGCTGAAGCCTCTTTACGGGATGCAGTGAGCAGTACGGGTGCGAGTACTGGCTTTTCGCAAGGAGCGATCGTCACACTAGACGCCAAAACGGGCGAAATTCTGGCGCTAGTGGGCGGCGTGGACTATAAAAAAAGTCAGTTCAATCGTGCCTCGCAGGCATTACGGCAACCCGGTTCAACGTTTAAAGTCTTTACCTATACCACCGCGATCGAACAGGGTCTTTCACCCAGCAACGCATACTCCTGTGCACCACTCAATTGGGATGGACAGTTTTTTGCCGGTTGCCACGGCGGGAGCGGTAGCATGGATTTATACACGGGCTTGGCGTTATCTGAAAACGTCGTTGCCTTGCGACTGGCTCAGGACGTAGGGTTAAACAACGTCATCCGCACAGCTCAACAGATGGGCATTCACTCGGAACTCAAGCCCACACCCGGATTAGTGCTCGGTCAGAGTGAAGTGACGCCTTTAGAAATGACGGGAGCCTTCAGCATTCTGGCAAATCGCGGCATCAGCAATCCGCCTCGTGCCATTCAGCGCATTTTGGATGGCGGCGACTGCAAAAACCCGAAAGATGTCAAAACCTGTCGGGTGATTTACACCGCTGACAAAGATCCCCAGCGCAATCAACCCGTCCTCAAGCCAGAAGTTGCCGACACGATGACGACCATGCTGCAAGGAGTGGTTCGTAGTGGTACCGGACGCTCTGCCGCGATCGGGCAAGGAGAAGCCGGAAAAACTGGCACCACAAATGACAGTATCGACCTATGGTTTATCGGCTATATCCCCAGTGGGCTGGTAACGGGCATCTGGTTAGGCAACGATAACAATGCGCCAACATCGGGCAGTAGTGCCCAGGCGGCTGCACTGTGGGGAAACTATATGGGTAAAATTGTGCGTTAAACCTGCGACACACCACTTATCTACGGCTGATTATGGCGCGATCGCAGCGTCGGTTTTTAGATCAAATACAGCTCATTAAGTCAGGTTTGGGGTAGTAAATATAGAGTGTGATGCATCTGAAGTGGAACGACGGAACGTTTCACTGTTATGACGGTTTCCCGATCGCTATTTGTTTGAACAAGACGCGATCGGGAGACTGGAACCAGAACCTTAGAGTTTGTCTTAAAAGTATTTTTTCATTCTGAGTCGAGCAGCGCGGCATCAAGAAGCTCGGCTTTCAGCGCGCAGTCAAGCTGCCTCACTGCCCTGACGTTTCCTTCAGCGTGACCTTTGGCGACTTCTCAGAAAGCCTCATTAATAGCGGCACGGCAACAGATGTCGATAGGCATTACTAATCTTTACTCAAAATTCATCAACTGAGCGCAGAAAAGGGGTGAGTTCAGTTAGAGATGGGCAAACTGAGTATTAAGATTAAATTAAAATTAATGCTCAAGTAGTGAAAATGTTTTAGCAGAGCCTCTTTACGGATGGTCGCTACACGGACAGTTGCTACATGATTAAGCTGTTAAAGACGGTGCAACCTGCTGATAATTTTGCCCAAAGTTTGAGCATTCGTCGCCTTCATAAAGGTATTTATATACTTGCTTCACCAGCCGTTCGCCCTCACCCTTTGCTTGGATGCCGCTGGGCTTTAAGCCTTCTCTAGAGAGAGATGGGGACTTTGAAAGACTTCGACTGCTTCCCCGTCTCCTTGAAGGAGAGAAGGGCTGAGGAGATGGAGATGATAGTTAGTTATTTAGTGTTTTAGGTATATAAATGCCCTCATAAAAGCCCATCTACCTGAAGGCGCTTCTATACCTGAGTAAGTTAGATGAAAGCAGCGTGTGTCGCTTCGCGGTTGTAACAAAAGCACCTTCGCTGCACAGAAAACTGCTAGAGAATCAGTATGTCTCCTGAACGTATGTCTCCTGAACGTATGTCTCCTGAATGTATGTCTCCTGATCTGTTGCACCAAGAGTTGCTCATTCTCCGCCAGCGTGTTGACGAACAGGCAGATCTGCTAACGCAAACAGAACAGCAGTTGTTGCACCTCAAACAGACTGAGCAAATATTGAAGGCATCGCAGCACAAGTTTTCTCTTGTAGTGCGGCACTCACCCATGGCAATCATTGAGTGGAGTTCACTTTTTGCAGTGGTTGACTGGAACCCCACGGCTGAAAAAATGTTTGGTTATCGCAAAGCAGAGGCGATCGGTCGTCATGTAGCGGAATTGCTGTTGCCAGATCAGGCTCCGGCTTCTGTGAATCAAATGATGATTGCCTTGCTGAAGCAGGGGGCAGTACATCAGATCAGCCAAAACCTTACAAAGGATGGTCACACTCTTACGTGCGAATGGTCTACGACACCATTAACTGACCTAAATGATAAGGTGACTGGCTTTGTTTCAATGGTGCAAGCAGTACCGGAGCTATCCACATTGCACAAGATGGTCGATCGCACGACCACTCCACAAAAAGAATTAGCCTCACAGATTACCCCCGCTTTCTTAAGCGACATTGTTAATACCACGGCTGATCCCCTCTTTGTCAAAGACGAGCAACATCGCTACATCGTTTTAAACAATGCTTTCTGCGAGTTTATGGGTTGGAACCGTGCTGAGGTGATTGGTCTTAACGATCATGATGTGTTTCCTGACACTGAGCAAGCCGATTTCTTCCGTGATACTGACCAATTGGTGCTGACAACGGAGCGCGATCGCGAAGACGAAGAAACCCTCACAAATATGCAGGGTATTACCCACATTTTCTCGACCAAGAAATCGTGTTTACGGGACGCGGCTGGTAATCGCTTTGTGGTTGGTACCATGCGTGATATCACCGCTCTCAAGTGCGCCGAAGCTGCCTTAAAGCAAACAAAACAAGAGCTAGAAACTCGCGTCGAGGCACGTACAACGGAACTCCAGCAAACAGTAACGCAGCTTCAGCAAGAGATTAGCGATCGACAAGCTGCCTTGCACGAGCGTAAACAAGCCGAAGCCAAGCTTCAATACACTCGAAAGTTTCTAGAATCGGTACTGAAAACGCTGCCTGTTGCTGTAATTGCCAAGGAAGTGAAAGATCTACGCTACGTTCTGTGGAATCCTGCTGCCGAAGCTGTGCTTGGTACTTCAGCTAAAGACATTTTAGGTAAAAATGCGTATGACTTCTGTAGCAAAGATGAAGCTGATGTACTAGTTGAGAACGATCGTCAAGTTCTAAAAAGTCGGCACGTCCTTGATATTCCTGAAGAACGGGTGCAAATAGGCACGGGCGAGTCACGCATTTTGCACATAAAAAAGACGGCTGTTGTTGATGAAGACGGCAAGCCACAGTATTTATTAGCGATTACTGAAGACATTACCGAACGCAAACAAGCTGAGGCTGCCCTGCGCCAAGGTGAAGCTCAACTGCGAGAACTCGCTCAACGTGAAGAATTGCTCAACCGCATTGCCAATCAGATTCGCAGTTCTTTGGATCTGGACACAATCTTGCAAACAACGGTTCACGAGATCCGCAGCCTCTTGCAGATCGATCGCTGTAGCTTTTGCTGGTACTGTCCTCAATCCGATCAGATAGCCAGCCTCGACTTTACCCACGAATCGCGTGACGCTGCCTTTCCCAGCTTCCTCGGCACCTATCCCCTGGATCTTAACCAGCCCATCGATCGCTACAATCCCGTCGTTGAAAGCCTACAAAGTCAAACGCCCTACCGCGTCAATGATGTTGCAACCGATCCAAACTTAAAGCCTGAAGCACGAGAAGTTTTGCGTTTCTACGGCTACCATTCGGAGCTATTGCTGCCCGTACAAATCCGTTCTGGACAGGTGGGAGGCATTCACTGCGGGCATCACAGCGGGGTACGTCCCTGGAGCGACAGTGAAATGGAACTCCTTCAAGCGGTTGCCAGCCAACTCGCGATCGCCATCAATCAAGCAGAACTCTACAACCACAGCCTGATTGCTGCTGCTACGGCTCAAAAACAAGCACAACAACTTGAGCAAGCGCTACAAGAACTTAGACAAGCACAGGCTCAGATGGTGCAAAGTGAAAAGATGTCGAGCCTGGGGCAACTCGTTGCGGGTGTGGCTCACGAAATTAATAATCCTGTGAACTTTATTTATGGGAATCTTACCTACGCCAACGAATACATTGAGGATTTGCTCAACCTCCTGCATCTGTATCAGCAGCACTACCCAACGCCTGCTTCCGATATCCAGGTGTTAGCAGCCGCGATCGACCTTTCCTTTCTTATGTCAGATTTGCCCCGTCTACTGACATCAAT
>JBBSHC010000262.1:0-5671 GCA_038253425.1 Leptolyngbyales cyanobacterium
CGTCTACCAATTCCGCCAGTTCCGCTGGTGACACGGTTGAAGCCGCGATTCATAATCATCGAGTAACCTGAGTCATCTGTCAATCCTTTTCAGGCAGAAATCAGGATTATTTTGCTGATACCAGATGAAAGATGAGCGATCGTGCTGACAAGAAAACCTGTATATCTTGAATCTTTCCGGTACAATCAAAGCCGAATTTGAAGTTGAACCACACCAAGAAATCCTGGAGGACAGACCAATTACTCTCTCGCCCAGCCTCTCCAACACCCACTCTTCCCCAGAAGAAGATCATTCCGTCCTCCAAATCTGGGGCGGCGCTTCTTTACACGGACAAGTTACTATCAGCGGCGCGAAAAACTCTGCGCTCGTCATCATGGCTGGAGCGTTGCTCTGTCCACAAGATTGCCGCATCCGTAACGTTCCGGCTCTGGCAGACGTAGCCCGCATGGGGGAGATTCTTTCTGCGCTAGGAGTAAAGCTGGAGCGGCAGGGAGATAGCTTATTAGTTAATGCGTCACACATCGCGCAATCAAAAGCACCCTACGAGTTGGTGAGCCAGCTCCGTGCCAGCTTTTTTGTGATTGGTCCACTGTTGGCGCGGTTGGGCGTTGCACGAATCCCTTTGCCTGGTGGTTGTGCGATCGGCGCTCGGCCAGTCGAATTACATGTACGCGGTTTGCAGGCAATGGGTGCAGATGTACAAATTGAGCATGGAATTGTCAATGCTCACCTCCGAGGCAGAAATAAACGCCTTCAGGGTGCCAAGATTTATTTGGATTACCCCAGTGTTGGTGCAACCGAAACACTGATGATGGCGGCAACATTGGCAGAGGGTGAAACCACGATCGAAAATGCCGCTCAAGAACCGGAAGTCGCTGATCTGGCTAACTTCTGTCGCGCTATGGGTGCCAAAATTCGCGGTGCTGGCACAAACACCATTACTATCGTTGGCGTACCAAGCCTACACACAACGGATTACGCCATTATCCCCGATCGCGTTGAAGCAGGCACCTTTCTGGTTGCAGGAGCCATCACTCGCTCCGAAATCAGCCTGTCACCCGTCATTCCAGACCATATGACCGCCGTAATCGCCAAGCTTCATGCGATCGGTGCTCAGGTGATTGAAGACGCGCCTAACCGCTTACGCATCGTTCCAGGACGGCAGCAGCTTGCTACTGATATTGAAACTCTGCCCTATCCAGGCTTTCCGACTGACATGCAGGCGCAGTTTATGGCGTTGCTCACACTCAGCGAGGGGGATAGCGTCATCACCGAAACGGTGTTTGAAAATCGCCTGCGTCACGTGGCAGAATTAACCCGCATGGGGGCTGATATTCGAGTGAAGGGAACTCACGCGATCGTGCGAGGCGTGCCATTGCTATCAGGCGCACCAGTCGTTGCAACTGATTTACGCGCCTCTGCGGCTTTAGTGTTGGCTGGCTTGGCTGCTCAAGGTAAGACCACAATCCAGGGCTTACATCACCTCGATCGTGGCTACGAAAACCTGGAGGTGAAGCTGCAAAAGCTTGGCGCTAACCTTCAGCGCACTCAGGCAGGTGTTGAGAGCGAAGCTCCTTCTAAAGCGGCGATCGCGGCTCCCGTAGCGGAAGCAAGTTAAACAGAGACTCTTTCTGTAACGTGTTAGGCGTTAATCAGCAAGCCATGTAGTCTCTTGCAGAAGGTGTGGAACGCCATGCCTTCTGAGTTTTGTGAGAGTCTTAAAGTTTTATAGCTTTGGTGTGCCGTGGATGCTTGAGATGTTCCCAGGCAACCAGTGCTTCTCGTTATACTGACGGTAAGCAGTGGCACAAAACTTGATGCGTCGGGTTGGAAAACGGGTTTGATCTTCTGATTTGTTTAATCTTTTGATTTAAAAACGATCGGCAGCACTCAGTCCAACCCCCGTCAGCGCGTCTAGTTTGTGGCTTTCGACTCTTCTCAATGCCATCTTCAGACTCTTCAAGCATGTCTTTTCTTAAAACGCCCCTCACTGGTTTAAGAGCCGATCACTTTCGTCATCCTCTCGACTTTGAGGCGACAGCAAACCTGAAGCAGTTGCCCGGTCTTGATGTCGTCATTCGCAACCTGCTGGGACCGATCGCTGAGCAGTTTTTCTACCTGGAAAATATTGCCTCCAGTGTGTTAGTGAGTGAGCAACAGTTGCCAGATCTGCATACGCTTTTGCTTGATGCGTGCAAAATGCTGGATTTGGAGCCGCCGCAGCTTTACATTCGACAGCATCCTGTTCCCAATGCTTACACGTTTGCCATGCGAGGCAAGCAGCCCTTTATTGTGGTGCATACCTCCCTAATCGATTTGCTCACGCCAGAGGAAATTCAGGCTGTGATTGCCCATGAACTGGGTCATCTCAAGTGCGAACATGGCGTTTATTTGACGCTGGCTAACATTTTGGTACTGGCAGCGGGGCAACTACCAACGTTGGGGGGCGCGATCGCGCAGACCTTACAGGCACAAATTTTAGAATGGGTGCGCTGTGCCGAGTTTACCTGCGATCGGGCGGCTCTCCTTGCCACTCAAAACCCTAAAGTTGTCAGTTCTGTACTCATGAAGCTGGCAGGCGGCTCTCCTACCTTGTCAAAGCAGCTCAACCTGGATGCTTTTCTCACTCAGGCACGCGCTTACGATGACATTAGCAACGACCAACTGGGTGAACTGCTCAAGCAGGCAATGACGGCGCAACTGACGCATCCAGTCCCAGTCTTACGCGCACGGGAAATCGATCGGTGGTCTAGCAGCCAGGAGTACCAATCGTTACTGCAAAGCCGTCCTGTTGAGCAGCGAAAAGACGCTAAACCCGTTGGTGGCTGGCGAAATTGGTAAAACATTGGCAATGCCGCCATTAATTTAATTGAATGATTGAAGTGCATGAGCGAATGTCACCACAGCAAAAAGCAAGGCTGTAAAAGGCAAAAGCCCCTACTACTTACAGCCGTTCGCCACCACGCTGATTACACACAGTTCAGTGAAACAATTGCAGCTAACGACAATTACTTAGCCGCCTCGGCATTGGGTTGTCAGCAGGCAGAAAGAGCGATCGTCCGCAAAGCGGTGACCGATTGGCAGATTCAGCCGCTGACAAAACTTACCTCTGGGGAGCGATTTGAGCGGGGGCGCGGGTGAAGTAAAAATAGAGTGCTAAATCTCACAGAGACTGTATTCTATGAAACTGAATTATTTTGTAAAACGGCTTTCAATCGTTGGTCGCTGGCTGGCTACCGCTCTTTTCTGCCTCTCCGCGATCGCTTTTACCTGGCAGGGTGCATTCTCCAACACTTCAGCGATGGCGGCTCCTGCTACAAACTTGATTGCAGCGGCAGACGTGGGCGATAAAGCTCAGGAGAAAGCGAGTAAAGATGCTGGACGAACCAAGAGCTTCGTTCGCGAGACGAAAGAAAATCTGAAAAAGACAGCGAAGACCAACGCTGCTAAGGTTGATCGGGCAACAGATGCTGGTAGTCCGATCGGGCGCAAAGCAAAGAAAGACGCCGCTACCATTGAGCGCAGAGCAGAAAAAGATTCGGCTCGGACTCAAACTGCGATCGACAAAACCAAGAATGCAGTTGAGCGCACCGTTGAAGGCATCAAGGACGCTTTTAACTAAAGGCGGCTTTCAACTAAAAGCGTGAGGTACGTCGGTTCATTCACCTTACCCATTGGCTACTATGCCTGTGGGAAAGGGGAGAGCCGATGTACGTCTATAGAAATTCCTTGCAACGTTCAAATGTATAACCCGCAGTTTGATCAGCACAAGGCTGATCGCTGGAAGCTAACCGCTGAAAGCTAACCGCTGAAAGCTTATCCAAAGCGGCGCTGCACCTACAGCCGTTTTCATTTGCATTCACCACACCCGATACCCTACACCCCACACCCGTCTTGATCGAACTGTGGCTTACTCGATCGAGAACCGCTGTAACTAAAAACCGCTGTAAGACAGCACCCTTTAAAAGGGCAGCTTTAAGTTTTAAATAAAAAGGGGTAGCTTAATCCACCCTCAAACTGGGAATGCTGAGGCTAAGCATCTCGCCACCAGGGGATTGAGCATGAATCAGCCGACTGTTTTTGCCCGTGACTCTCTTCACGCACGCCTGCAACAAATTTGGGGCTACTCAGAGTTTCGATCGCCCCAGGAAGCAATCGTCCAATGCCTGCTAGAGCAGCGTGATGCGCTCATCATCATGCCCACAGGTGGCGGCAAATCGCTTTGTTTTCAGCTTCCTGCCTTGATGCAACCGGGTTTAACGATCGTTGTTTCGCCCCTGGTTGCACTGATGGAAAACCAGGTACAGGAACTGCGTCAACGCCGCCTGCCAGCCGCCCTTTTGCACAGCGAACAGCCCAAGCAGCAACGCAAACAGACCTTATGGGCATTAGAGAATCAGCACCTCCGATTGCTCTACCTCTCACCTGAAACGTTGCTAAGCGAACCCGTATGGGCACGCCTGTGTGAGCCGACCCTTAAGATCAATAGTCTCATCCTTGATGAAGCGCATTGCCTGGTGCAGTGGGGTGACACTTTTCGTCCGGTGTACCATCGCCTGGGAGCGGTTCGTCCCGCCTTGTTGCAGTCAAAACCAGCGGGCACCCAGATTGCGATCGCGGCGTTTACTGCCACCGCCAATCCTGACGCACAGCAGACCATCCAACAAGTACTGCAACTCCAGCAGCCCGCCCTGTTTCGCCTCAATCCCTATCGTGACAATCTCAACCTCAATGTGCAGGTCGTGTGGACACCGAGGCAGCGACGGCAGCAACTGCTCAAATTCATTCAAACGCGATCGCGCCAGTCTGGGTTAATTTACGTTCGTACCCGACGCGATAGCGAACAACTGGCACAGTGGTTAGCGCCACAAGGTTTTCAGACCGCCGCGTATCACGCAGGGTTGAGTCCCGATGAGCGCCGTCAGGTTGAGCAAGCCTGGTTAAACGGCACAATGCAATTTGTCATTTGCACCTGTGCTTTTGGCATGGGCATTAACAAAGCCGACTGCCGCTGGATTGTGCATTTTCACTCACCGTTGCTGCTGTCAGAATATGTGCAAGAGATTGGACGTGCTGGCAGAGATGGCAAACCCGCCACAGCTCTAACGCTCATCAGTGAAAGAACGGGTTGGCTCGATCCAGAAGACAAACAGCGACGACAATTTTTTATTGAACAGGCGGAAAAACAACAGCGATCGGCGCAGTCGCTTGTTCGTAAACTACCATCTCAAGGTGAAGTGGCAACTGTGTGCCGCCAGTTTAAAGACGGAGCCGTTGCCCTTTCGTTGTTGCACAGCAAGGGACAGCTAGAGTGGTCAGATCCCTTTCACTACATCATGCGCTCTGGAACGTCTCGACCTGCACCATCTAATGCTCACGCCGCACAGCAGATGACCAACTACCTCAAAACGCGAGACTGCCGCTGGCGCTTTTTGTTGCAGGCGTTTGGCTTTGAAGCAGACGCACCGCACTTCCGCTGTGGGCACTGCGATCGCTGCGATCGCCATTAATCAAATAAGCCCCTTAACTGGTTAGCAAACTAACTCGGCTTAACCATTACCGAGTCACCCTCGATCGTGGCTTGATAAGTAGATCGTGGTTTTTGAGCGGGTCCTCCTAGCACCTTGCCCTCCGCTGCAAATTTAGCCCCGTGGCAAGGACAAACAAAGGC
>JBBSHC010000263.1:0-5655 GCA_038253425.1 Leptolyngbyales cyanobacterium
CAAATCTCGCTGCCTGCATAGCTGCCTCAACGTCAAACGTGTAGTAGTCATCTGACCAGGGTTCGGTGCTTTTCATCAACGTAAAGAGAACGGGTGGCAGTTTTTGGATCACAGGCGATTGCGGATTGTTGTCTACTAGCGCCAAACAACCGTTGGGGCGTAGCAGGCGGAAGGCTTCTCGAAAAATTGCCTGGGTTGCCTGTCGAGGCAGTTCGTGGATCACAAACTGAAGCGTGACTAAATCGAAGGACTCATCAGAAAAGCCCGTCGCTTCGGCTCTAGCATGAACCCATTCAATGTCGTGCTGTTCATCTCGGAGTTGCGCGATCGCCAGCATGTAAGGCGATAAATCAAGCCCAACCGTGTGCATAGGTGTGGGTTGGTTTGCCTGATAGTACCGATGCAGCGCGATCGTCGAAATGCCAACTGAGCAACCGATGTCGAGCATATCCCGCACCGATCGCGGACCATGTGCTGCTAAAACCTGATGAAAGCTGCCACGCAAACGCGCCTGAGCAGTTTGCCAGGTCAACGACTCCTCTGACCAAACCCTTAGTGCCATCGCATAAGTTGCCGATTCTGCTTCAAAAGCAGCCGACCAGCAGAGATTGCCCTCGTCGTAGGCGTGAAAGGGCACCTTGTAGTAAGCAGGATAAACAACGTCAGGGTTTGTGAGGGATGGCAACTGCTGCTGCACGTTAGAGGCTTCTAAGGCTTTGTAGTGGGTGCGCCAGGGCACACCATTTTTCTCGGCTGTTTGGATGAGCACCTGCCGTGCCTGGTGTTTCATCACGGCATAAATGGGCTTTGTCTGAATGAGGACGTTGACAAAACGGGACAGTAAATCGTTACCTGCCCAAGCGGGTTTAGTCTGATCACTCATGGTGCCCACTGCGTTTGCTAGAAACTCACCTTTCTAGTTCACCAGATATTCATACGTTTTAATCAACTTTTTTACCAGTTTCAGGTGGTCGCGCACGATCGCAGCCGACGCCGAACCAGAACCCGCCGTAATCAGTAGATCGCCAACCGTGTCTAACGCTCGTTCGTTGATGGAATCGATCAACAGTTCCGGCATGGTCAAATTCGCTTCTGCGATGCGTTTAATTACAGCGGCTGGATTCGCTTGCTCGACAATCACCTTCAGCACCTGCAACTCATACTCCGGTAGCTGCACCATAAACTCCGTCCATTCGGTGGGCAGATCCGAAGCGACCTTTTCCACCACGATCGGTTCTGGCAACACTGCTGCCACACTTGCAGATGAAGCTTTCGATGGCGCTAGTTTTACCGTTGCTACAGGCTGGTTAGAAACGCTGGTGCTTGAAGACTCCACCGCTTTGTTGGAGTGAGCAGCGGCTGAAACCGATCCATTCCGTTGATCGCCGTTCTGCTGGGCTGAGTTGTTGTCACGTTGCAGGGGGCGTGCCGTCAGTGGTGGAGCAGTGAGCGCTGCCAGTTGTTGTTCGAGTGCAGCTTTTTGGCGACAGCGATCGACCAGTTCAGCATCCAACTGGCTCAGCGCTACCTGTTGCGAATCAACGTGCGCTTGCAACTGCTTGAGTACATCTTGCAGCGGCTTTGTGTCCGTTTCTAGCGCCTGCTTCTTGGCGTCAGCCGTGACCAAAAAGTGCTCTAGTGCGACGCGATCGTTCTCAAGTGACTGGACTTCGCTCTTGAGTAGCTTTGTTTCGGCTTCGGTCTGCCGCTTTTGTTCTCTCAGGTCTGCCAATTCCCGCGTGAGCTTGTCTTTGGTTTGGCGATGGTTAGTGATCTGTCCTTTAAGCTGGTCGAGTTCTGCCTGGAGTGCGGTCAATGTCGCTTCAATTTTGCGTTTTGCCGCAACCGCCTCAGCAAGCACTTCTTGGGCATTCTCACCCTCTAAGCGTCCCCCGGTCGCTATTTCAGTTGGCAGTTCATAGGGTTTGGCGATCGCAGGCCCTGACGCTGTGGAATCTGACGCTGTGGAAGTGGCTAGATTCCAACTCAGCGCTTTGTGAACGGTGGAGCGGGCGGCTGGCAAAGGCGCATTCCTCGGAGGCGCACTCATCAACTGTAGGTGGCTGGGCTGAAACGGTAGAGCACGCTGACCCGTCAGGAGTTGCTCTTTGCCTGCCTCTAGCTGGATATAAGCCTGGTATGCCTCTGCACGTCGTTGTTGTAGTGCTTGAATATGGTCTTTAAGATTGGCAATTCTGGTGTGTGCCTGTTGCTGATACTGCCGATCGACTACAACTGATGCTGCGACTGCGACCACACCCGTTGTGAGACCCGACGCGATCGCCTTGCCAACATCACGCCCCGTCAGAAAACTAATGCCAAAACTGATACCAAAGGCAACAGACCCAAGAAAAAGCCGTTGTTTCACCATAGTTCCGGTCACACCATACACAACGTCAAGCCGTTCTACTCAGCAGCACCGTCGTCGGTTATCAAGCAAGGGAACGGTGTAGGGTATAGATAGATACCCATTGAAACGTCTGAAGGCAGAACTGGTTCTAAGCTTCAATGCCTGCCAACTGCGACTCGTCAATCGCCAACCGTGACCGCTTCACGATCCAAACGTAGCTCAATGGTATGCCTTCTTTGGCTTAATGGTAGGTTAACTCAACAAATTTGACGTAGCGATGAAGGGCATTCGTTTGAGAACGGCTGGTCTATACGGGCTATACAGCATTGTGGGAATGATCGTTTTACTGACGATCACTGCCCTTACCCCACGGCAATGGGGCAGTAAAACCCAGTCCAAAGGCTGTCAATTTGCCGTCTACGTATCTGGAGATATGATGCACACTGATTTTGTGGTGCCAGTGCGTACTGCCGTTTTTGATTGGAGCCAGCACCTCGACTTAGCCCATATTGGTAAGCACCCTTCAACAGTCTATCGTTACCTCCAGTTTGGTTGGGGCGATCGCATCTTTTACCGGGAAACTGCCGCCTGGAACCAACTTAACCTCTCTAGCGCCGTGCGATCGCTCGTTCTGCAAAATCCCGCCGCCGTTTTCGTCAAAGGTCATGCCACGGTGCCTCGGTATCCAAACAGTGCGCTCAAATGCCTTAGCCTGGATCAGGCTAGTTACCTCCAGCTCATGCAATTTCTTGTTGCCTCGTTTGAAACCGATCGCCAGGGTAAGACGCAATGGCTGAGTCGGGGGCAAGACGGCGATAGTAGCTTTTATGCTGCCACTGGACGCTACTCCATCCTAAAAACCTGCAACTCCTGGACTGCTGCTGGGCTGAGAACCGCTGCCATCAATACACCACTGTGGAACGGGCTCGCCCCCGCCGTGATGCATCAGCTAAACAATACCTGTAGCTGTTCGGATTAAGGAATCTTAAAGAGGGGTATGAGTTGTTAATCGCGCAAAAGAGTCAAAGGAGCCAGCTTCAGAGTCTAACCTTTAGCCCTTAGCCTTCATCCCTTAGCCTTTCTCCAATTTCTCCAACCGCCTCTTCCAGGCGTCCTCAGAAGCGTTTATTCTACTCAATACGGAACCCAAACACTAAGAGATGCAGTTTTCAAAAATTTTGATTGCCAACCGTGGCGAAATCGCGCTTCGTATTCTTCGTACGTGTGAGGAAATGGCGATCGCTACCGTTGCCGTCCATTCGACGATCGATCGTCACTCCCTTCATGTACAGCTTGCGGATGAAGCCGTTTGCATTGGCGAACCACCCAGCAGCAAAAGTTATCTGAACATTCCCAATATCATTGCGGCTGCTTTAACTCGCAACGCCACAGCCATTCATCCTGGATACGGCTTCTTAGCAGAAAACGCCCGCTTTGCCGAAATCTGCGCCGATCATCAGATTGCCTTCATTGGTCCCTCACCGGAATCGATCCGGGCGATGGGCGACAAATCGACTGCCAAAAAGACCATGCAGCGGGTGGGTGTGCCAACAGTGCCAGGTAGCGCCGGACTCTTAACCGACGAGGCAGAAGCCCGTGCGATCGCCAAAAAAATCGGTTATCCCGTCATCATCAAAGCAACAGCAGGCGGTGGGGGTCGTGGTATGCGTCTAGTGCATGACGAGAGCGCACTACCCAAACTCTTTGCCGCCGCGCAAGGAGAAGCCGAAGCCGCTTTTGGCAATGCAGGGGTTTACCTGGAAAAGTTTGTTCAAAAGCCGCGCCACATTGAGTTTCAAATTCTGGCAGATACGCATGGGAATGTGATCCATCTGGGTGAACGAGAATGTTCTATTCAGCGTCGTCATCAAAAGCTGTTAGAAGAGGCTCCCAGCACTGCCCTCACCCCCTTAATGCGTGAAAAAATGGGCGCAGCCGCTGTCATGGCTGCCAAGTCGATTAACTATGTTGGTGCGGGAACGGTGGAATTCTTGCTGGATCAATCAGGCGAATTTTATTTCATGGAAATGAATACTCGCATTCAAGTCGAGCATCCCGTCACGGAAATGATCACAGGCTTGGATTTGATCGCCGAACAAATTCGGATTGCTCAAGGTGAACCACTGGGTTTAACGCAAGAGCAGGTTGTCTTGCGCGGTCACTCGATCGAATGCCGCATCAACGCCGAAGATCCAGAGCACAACTTCCGCCCACATCCCGGTCGCATCAGTGGCTACCTCCCTCCTAGCGGTCCCGGTGTTCGGATGGATTCTCACGTTTACACCGATTACGAGATTCCAGCCTATTACGATTCTCTGATTGGTAAGTTGATCGTTTGGGGTAGCGATCGCCCTGCTGCGATCCGCCGAATGCGCCGTGCCCTTCGTGAATGTGCCGTTACTGGCTTACCCACTACGATCGCCTTCCACCAAAAGATTTTGGATACACCAGAATTTCAAAAGGGGGATATTTATACCAATTTTGTAGAGCAAGTGATGCAAAAACAGCAGCCCTAAAGCCTATGAAGCAACTGTATGGATTGGACTTAGCTGTAAGCAATCAGCCTTTCGGTTACAAAAGCCTTCTAACAGCGCTTTACAAGAGCCGTATCCAGCCCAAAACCGCGCTTCTGCGCTACATCATCATGGTCAAAAGCCCTTGCTGACCGAGCAGGATTTCGCGCACCAGACTAAAAATGGCGACCCAAATAATCGGGGTGATATCCACTCCACCGATCGGTGGCACAATTTTGCGGGACGGTGCCAGGAACGGTTCGGTCGGTACAGCAATCAAATTGAAGGGAAACCGCGCCTGGTCAACCTGGGGATACCAGGTCAGCACAATGCGAAAAATAAACAGAAAAGTCATAATTCCCAGCAGGGGACCCAAAATCCAGGCAGCGATCGCAACAGAATCCATGATGTCGTAGCTAACGTTGAGGTGGTGGTTGGAAACAGGTTTCTCCTTGATCTTAGCGTCATTTACTACCCTGTCGGTAGTTGGTCGATCGAGCCAGCCGCGAACCTTTTACCAAATCGGCGTCTAAAAGTGTGTGACAGACCGTTAAAATTATGAACAACACTGTGTCGTTCAACGAGGCGAACCCAAATCTATGACTCCTACTTTAGTAAACTTCTTCTACAGCCTTCTGGCTGGCGCTGTTGTGGTTGGCGCAATCTTTGGCGGCTTGCTCTTTATCAGCCAGAAAGACAAGATCGAGCGCCTCTAGGGTAAATGCAGGGCAGTGCTGCTCAGCCTGATGCGTTTAAGATTGAACCGAAAATCCTTGGGTTGACAAGCGGGAA
>JBBSHC010000264.1:0-5648 GCA_038253425.1 Leptolyngbyales cyanobacterium
AATTCAACTGGCATTTTAGAGCCTGTTCCCAGCCATTTCTCTTCGGCAGAATCAAGAATTTTGCGCCAGTTAGCCTTTGGAAAGGTTGGAGTAACGCTAACAGCTTGCTGGTTAAAGTTCATAAAACAAAAAACTTGATCCTCAGATGACCACCGATGGAGTAACAATACCTTTGCGTCTTCTAGCGCGATCGCAGCTAAATTTTGCTTATCCAGTTTTTTGAGTGCGACGATGGTACGACGAAGCTGCATTAAATGTTGGTATAACTCACGCAGAACGTTGTGCTTCCCTTCATGGCGTTTTTCCCACTGGAGCTGTGATCGTTGAAACGTCTCTTCACTTTGGGGGTCAATATACTCGCCTTCAAGGTGGAAATGGGCAAATTCTCGCTTTCTGCCGCCTCTTACAGCTTCCACCAGATCGGGATCGGTGTGGCTGACAAAGTAGAGAAACGGCGCATCTTCACCATATTCTTCGCCCATAAACAACAGAGGTACATTCGGTGACAGTAGTAAGACAGCGGCACCCAGTTTCAATGAGTCAAAAGAAACCAGATGAGTCAGGCGATCGCCCAACATCCGGTTGCCGATTTGGTCGTGGTTTTGAATGCAAACCACCATTTGATGACCGGGGATGCTGCTGGAGTCACTGCCATGCCAGCGATCGCGAAAAGGCGAATACTCCCAGGAGTAGACAAACCCCTGTTTCATTGCTTTAGCTAACTGGGCACAGGTGCCGTAATCCTGGTAATAACCAATTTGCTCTCCCGTCAGCAGCGTGTGGGCACAGTGATGAAAGCCATCGTTCCACTGAGCATCGATGCCATAGCCACCCTGTTCTAGTCCGCGCACCAGACGAGTATCGCTCACATCGTTTTCAGCCGTCAGGTAAAACTTGCGTCCCTGCCGCTGAGACACCGCTACCCGTTCCGCCAACTCTTGCAGAAAGTGTTTCGCGGTCAGGTCAATGATGTGATCTGTTGCATCTAGGCGCAGGATGTCAAAGTGATAGGTCTCAAACCAGTACAGCGCATTTTGAAGGAAATAAGCGCGGACGCCGTAACTCTGGGAGCCATCGAAGTTTAGTGCGCTGCCCCAAACCCCATGATACTTATCGGTAAAGTAGGGACCATAATCGCTGAAGTAGCTGCCTTCGGGACCAAAGTGGTTGTACACCACATCCAGCGCGATCGCCATCCCCTGCTCATGGCAGGCATTAACAAGACGCTTTAGCCCCTCTGGTCCACCATAAGAATTTTGCACCGCGAAGGGATAGACGCCATCGTAGCCCCAGTTGCGACTACCGGGAAACTGGGCAATGGGCATCAGTTCGATCGCATTCACACCCAATGCTTTCAGGTCTGGCAAACGGGGAATAATCGCCTCAAACGTGCCTTCAGGCGTAAACGTGCCCGTGTGCAACTCATAAATGATAAGGTCTTCGAGCGGCAGCCCTGACCAGTTGCTATCACTCCATGCAAACGCTGCCTGATCAACCACTTGAGAGGGACCATGCACACCATCGGGTTGAAACTGAGACGCTGGATCAGGACGATCAATCTGCTCATCCAATTGATAAAAATATTGGGTTCCAGGAGCGATGTCTTCAGCGGTGACTTGCCAGTAACCCCGCCCCGCTGGATGCATGGGCAGCAATCGACTGGCTGCACGACTGGATGCAACGAGGTTGACTACCACTTGCTGATGAAACGGTGCCCAAACGGTAAACTGACAGCGATCGCTCCCCAAATAGCAAGCACCAACATTCATACAAATGCCCCATGTTTCAAACACTCTCTTGGGACTATATTTTTCTTAATGTAAGAAGACAACCTGTCGTAAAGGGGATTTTTGTAGCGAGATCCCAAATGTTGTCACTCAAGGTTAAGACTTAAGACTTAAGGCAGAGAAAGAGGGCGACTTAACAATGCTCACGCCGAAGGGGCAGCAAATGGCTAAGAGCGCCCCATAAGGCTTAGTCTAGTGCGTCGTTTACACGTGGCACATAGAGTTAGATACGCACGAAAAACCGCTTTGGATTCATGCAGAAACAAGTTTTTGTATGAATCCCTCACCCGTTTTGTTTCAAGGGACGGCAACGAGTGGCTGAAAAGTGCTGACTTGTTCTACCAGAATACGCAGATCATCACCCCGTACGATCGCGCCTGGACGCTCAACTGAGCAAACAATACCGCGTTGTTTTTGAGCCACTTTTACAAACCGTTTTACTAACGTGGGGCGATCGGGGTAAAGCGCCTGCATGATTTCCCCCGGATGACGACAGGGAGGATTTTCACCTTCACAGACTAGCCCTGCACCACCTGGCAATAAAAGACGAGAACCTGTTGGTAGCTGTGTCAGGTTTGGCAACCCTCGAATTAACAGATTTGCCCCCAACCATTCCGGTAGCACCACGTCTAAGCCCAACTGCTGCGCGAGCCGATCGCACTCTTCAGCCGAAACTGCACTAATCTGCCGCCGATTCCGAATTTCAGTTCCCCGTGGATACATCGGTTCGCGTGCGCCTGCTAAACGGGTCAAACCATAATGGCGATCGCCTGGAATGCCGCCCATATCCAACGCTAAATGCTCAATTCGGCGCGTTACAAAGGTGCCAGGGATATCTGCCAGCAAAACTGATTCTACGGTCGCCGCTAGAAAATTCATACTGTTCTCAGTCGTAATTATTGGTCGCACAGCACCAATCCGGTGCCCTATTCTCTCTCTAGACGCGGTTTAAAAAGGTCAAATCTACTACTCAGGTAGATGAAACAATGCTGGTAAATGAGGAAGATGTAATAAGACTTCACACAATGCAAGACCTATGCTCCGCAACCAAGCAATGCCAGCTAGATTCACCTGGTCAAACAAGCAGGATCAGTTTGCCCCTGCCACGGCACCAAATTACGCAGAAGCCGAAAAAAGCTTTATCACCTTACTGCATACCGAAAACCTGGACGAAAACCTGGATCGATTGACGAATCGGGAGCCGTTTGAAAAAACGATCGCTGCGGCGTTAACGGCAGCCTACAACGATGCCTATAATTCCAGCGCTGCCCACTATTTTTTGCAGCGAATTTTGTATCGCATCAACCGTTTGAAGCTGTTCTGGTATGACGACCTGACTAACTACAACAACGAGCGATCGCTGTATCTACAAACGATTCGCAATCAAATTGAGACTGCGTGGCAAGCCTGGGAACTCGACCAGTTAGATGTTGCCAGTATGAAAACGGTAGATGTAGCGCAGGCATTGCGCGATCGGGCAGCGGCTGACCTCGAACCAGAGCTTTCTGCTACAGGGCGCTACTTTCGGGATGATATGACCCTGGCAGGCTACCGCAAGGTGCTAGAAATTGCATCGCTTGATGGGTTGGTCGAAGCTAGTCAGCTCTCACGGACGTTAGGTGGTGTGGCAAACGAGGTACATAGCGTGATGACTCGCCTGCTGGTAGAAGAGTATGGTGCCGGAAAGCTGGCGCGTAAGCACTCCACCTACTTTGCGACTATGCTGTCTGACTTGGGTCTGAGCACCGAGCCAGAAGCATACTTAGATACAGTGCCGTGGGAAGTTTTGGCGACCATTAACCATAGTTTTCTGCTCTCTGAGCGCAAGCGAGATTACCTGCGGTATGCGGGTGGTTTGCTCTACACAGAAATTTCTGTTCCTGCGGGCTTTAGTCCCTATCATGCGGCGGCTGAACGTCTTGGCTTATCGCCAGATGCCATGAGCTACTGGACGCTACACATCAAGGTCGATAAGCTACACGGTCGCTGGATGCTGGATGAAGTGGCGCTACCCCTGGTCGAAAAATACCCAACTCATGCCTGGGAGTTAATCTTTGGCTATGACCAGCAACGCTTGATGGGCGATCGTGCAGGCGAAGCAACCGCTCGTGCAGCACAACAGGCAGATAGAGGGGAGAAGTAAAGGCTAAGGGATGAAGGCTGATGGTGATGGCTGAGAAATCTGGCACATTACCACCATTTTTTCCTTTAGGTTTTTTGTCCTTGCCGTTCCTTTCATCACCACTACCAATTCGCGCTTAAATAGGTGAAGCCCTTTAGCTGTATCTGTCTGCGTGACTGAATCGAAAAAGCCTACTCGTTCCCTGGCAGGGATTGCTGGCATTGTGGCGGTTGCCACGCTAATCAGCAAGATTTTTGGTCTGGTGCGACAGCAAGCGATCGCGGCTGCGTTTGGGGTGGGTCCGGCATTCGGCGCATACAATTTTGCCTATGTTATTCCGGGCTTTTTGCTGATTCTGTTGGGCGGCATTAACGGTCCGTTTCATAGCGCGATCGTGAGTGTGCTGGCAAAGCGGAAGCAACACGAGATTGCGCCCATCATGGAGAGCATTACGACGCTGGTTGTGGGCATTCTGCTGCTGGTGACGGTGGGTCTAGTCATTTTTGCTGAGCCGTTAATGCACCTGGTTGCACCGGGTCTGTATATCACGGCTGAGCAAGCCGCAGCTAAAGGGATTGACACCGCTACATTCCAGGTACTTCAGCAAACCAAAGACATCGCGATTCAGCAGTTCCGCATCATGGCTCCGATGGCAATGCTGGCTGGGCTGATTGGTATTGGGTTTGGTGCCCTCAATGCCGCTGATCAATACTGGTTGCCCTCGATCAGTCCGCTTTTTTCTAGCGTGACGATGCTCATTGGTCTGGGTGGCTTGGCGTTTTACCTGGGCGACAAGGCGGCATCACCTCAATACGCGGCTGTTGGGGGAGCCGTTTTAGCCTGGTCAACGCTGGCAGGTGCCGTGCTGCAATGGCTGGTGCAGCTTCCAGCACAGCGGCGATCGGGCATGGGTGGGTTCCGTTTGCGCTTCAACTTTCGTGAACCGGAAGTGCAGGAAGTGCTCAAAATTATGGGACCCGCAACCTTTTCGTCTGGCATGATGCAGATCAATGTCTGGACCGACCTGTTCTTTGCGTCTTTTATTCCCAATGCGGCGGCGGCAGTGTCGGCAATGGGTTATGCAGGGCTGCTAGTGCTCACTCCATTAGGTGTTCTTTCTAACGCTATTTTGGTGCCGCTTTTGCCTGCCTTCGCCAAACTGGCTGCACCAGAAAACTGGGCTGAGCTTAAGGGCCGCATTCGTCAAGGGTTACTGACCACAGCCGTAACGATGTTGCCAGTGAGTGCGCTGATGATGGTGCTGGCGTTTCCCTTGTCGCGGGTGGTCTACGAACGGTACGCCTTTAAGGTCGAAGACTCGTACCTGACTGCTTCGGTATTGGTCGCTTATGCCCTGGGCATGTTTTTTTACCTGTCACGGGATGTGCTGGTGCGCGTGTTTTACGCTCTCGAAGACGGAGAAACGCCCTTTCGCATCAGCATCGTCAACATTTTTCTGAATGCGCTGCTCGACTTCTTTCTGGTAAAGCCGCTGGGCGCACCGGGTTTGGTGCTGGCAACCGTGAGCGTGAATGTGATCTCAATGGTGGTGATGCTCTGGATTTTGAATCGCCGACTTAATGGGTTACCGCTGCGTGATTGGTCTCTATCGGTTGCAGGGCTGGCAATGGGTAGCGCGATCGCGGGTGTTGCCGCCTGGGGGACTCTACAAGCCAGTGAGCACTTTTTCGGGCATGAAGGTGTGCTGATTCTGCTAGTGCAGCTCTGGCTGGCTGGGC
>JBBSHC010000265.1:0-5645 GCA_038253425.1 Leptolyngbyales cyanobacterium
ATCAAAAATGCTGCTTAACATCGTTTTGCACCCTCAACTCTGACCGTCATGATGCCTAAACTTTAGCTTCAAGATTTAGGACGGGGATCTTAGAAGAAAGCAAAACTTTTCTCTGAAGCAAATTTAACACCTAGACAGGTATCGGCGGCGATGTCCTACTGACTGTCTCTTAACCCCTGACACAGCAACGCTTTCCGGCTTAACACTCTTTTCTCTGCCGCTGCTCGTTTTCCTCTATCCCCATCCCCATGCCATCAAGGTTGTGCCTGCTGCTGCAATTGTTGATAAAGTGCGGCACGCTCAAGCGCCAGACCCAGTTGAAGGGCTAAGCGATGAAGCAGCACCAGCTCTGTTTGTTGCCAGTGCCGTGGTTGCTGACATTGGTGAGCAATGAGCAAGCCCCATAAGGTTTCACCTTGCAGTAGCGGCACCACCATGTTGGAACGAACCGCAAAGCGAGCAAGTAACTCAACATGGCACGGTGCCAACACGCCCTCGTAAATATCGTCAACGGTGCGCGTTCGTCCCTCACGGTAATACTGCACGTACTGCTCCTGAAAACAGCAATCATCAATGGCAAGACCCAGCAGTGATGACCAAGGTTCGGTCACAGCTTCTGCCACCACCGTGCCACTCCAATCGGACTCAAAGCGATAGGCCAGCAGGCGATCCACCTGCAAGAGTTGGCGCGTCTGCGCTAGCGTGAAAGTGAGTAACTCCTCAACCTGTCGTAAGCGGCTCAGTTGCTCGATGATTTCACCCGCACGTTGTTCCTGTCGCACTTGCAGCCCCAATGCCGCTTTAATTTGCTTTTGCTTCATGAGCTGCTGTTCTTGGGCTCGAAGCGTCCGTTCTAAGGTTTGATTCTGCCGCATCAGCGTGTCTAATGGCGGCTTCACAGCAACGGAGGGTCTCGCGTCTGCTACAGTGAGCACGATTGCAAACTGTGTGGCCTGCGCTGGTGTTGCTGCCGCCAAAGGCCTCTGCCTGGTGTGCTTTTGCAGTAAGGCAGTGAATGCGTCTGCTGGTAAGGGTTTGCTGAAGAGATACCCTTGCGCGTGCTGGCAACCCAGCGAGCGCAAACACTCAAGTTGTTCTACGGTTTCTACCCCTTCGGCTAGCACCTTCAAATGGAGTCCTTGCCCCAACGCAATGATGGCTTTAGCAATCGCGGCATCACTCGGATCAACCAGCAGATCCCGGACAAAGGACTGGTCAATTTTGAGGGTGTGGAGGGGAAAATGCTTGATTGAGTTCAGCGAGGAGTAACCCGTGCCAAAATCATCCATCGCTATTTGGATGCCCATCTGTCTTAGTTCTTGCAAGACTGCCACCGTAAACTCGACATCTTGCATCGCAATGCTCTCGGTAATTTCTAATTCGAGGTAGCACGGCTGCGTTTGGGTTTCCTGCAAGGTTTGCGCGATCATTTTCACCAAATCGCGTTGCTGAAATTGCCGCATCGAGAGATTGACGGCAATCCGTATGGGCGGGAGTCCTGCTGCGCACCAGGTTTGATGTTGTTCGCAGGCGGTTCTGATCACCCAGTCGCCGATCGAACAAATCAAGCCTGTTTCTTCAGCGAGCGGAATAAACTGATTGGGGGGGACCAACCCCAGTTGCGGATGCTGCCAGCGGAGTAACGCTTCCAGTCCGATGATCTCACCCGTATGAATGTCCACTTGAGGCTGGTAGTGCAGCAACAGTTCATCTTTAGTAAGCGCTTTGCGTAAGTCGGTTTCCAGTGCCAATTGCTCGCGCGCCGTAGTGTTCATCTCTGGCGAGTAGAACTGATAGTTGTTGCGCCCTTGTTGTTTAGCGCGGTACATCGCTGTATCAGCATGCTGGAGGAGCGTTGCCGCATTTTCACCATCGTAGGGAAATAAAGCAATGCCTAGGCTGCCACTGATATATAGCTCCTGCTCCTCCAGCAAAAAGGGTGCGTTCAAGCTCTCCAGCATGCTGTGAGCTAGCTTGCTGATGTCCTCAACGTAGGCAATGTCTGGGAAGATCAGGGTAAATTCATCGCCACCCCAACGTGCCACAAGATCCCCTTGCCGCAGACATGCTTGCAGCCGCTGCGTGACTTGCTTCAGCAACTGGTCTCCTACTGCATGACCGAGCGTGTCGTTGACAATTTTGAAGCGGTCTAAGTCCAGAAAAGTCACCGCCAACAGCTCACCCTGCTGTCGTGCCTGCAGCAGGGACAAGGAGAGTTGTTCCTCAAACAGGAGACGATTGGGTAGCGCGGTGAGTCGATCGTGAGACGCAGCATGCCGCAGCATGCTCTCAACCCGCTTTCGCATCGCTGCTATGTAGAGGTGTAGGCCGAGCGTCTGCGCCAATTTAATTTCCTCTGGTTGCCAGGGTGGACTTTGCTTGGTCTTGATTTCGCGCCAAGCCTCAAACGACCGTCGCGGCAAGTGATTACGTTCATCGGGATAGCAGCGACCTGCCCAAAGAATTTCAGTATCATAGCCATTGCGGAAGATGGTTAACCAGCCGACACATTGCTGCTGACACTGAAGCGGTACCACCAAGGCGGTGCGAATGATTGTCTCTGTAAAGGCCTCTGCTAGTGCCTCTTGTGGGAGAGCTTGAGCTAGATCCAGCACGTAGGGTGAGGGGATGCCATTGGCCTCTGAGCCCTGCTGATGCAGCATGTGGGAGCGGATGAGCGCTCGGCCAGCTTGCTCCCAAGCGGTAATCACTGCTTCATAAGTTGGTTTGGCGCTGCTTGGCGCTGCTGTCCAGTGCAGCAACGCTTTCCAAGCAGCGCTTTCTTCCAAACGAGCGTGAGTAGGTTGCACACCGATCGTATAGAGTTGTGCCGCACTACTGGCAGGTTCCGCGACAAGATAGAGCCGCCCCCCTGAGCCGCCCAACGCTTTCACCGTTTCCTCCAAAACCGTTTGACGGGTTTCCGCCAGGTTGAGTGAGTTATGCAACAAACTGCTGATCCGATTGACCGTCAGTTCATAGTGAACTTGCGGCTGCACCTGGTTGAGGAGATTGGACTGAGCAATGGCGATCGAGACTTGATCCACCAGCAGTTGCACAATCTGTAGTTCCCGCTCTGAGAAGGAATAGGGTTCAGTATGATGAACGACTAACAAGCCCCAGAGTTGATTCTGATGGAGGATCGGCACTGTTAAAGAAGCCATCACACCCATGTCCAGCATGTACTGAAGATGGCAAGGGTCAACCGGAGCATAACGCACATCTTCAACCGTTAACGGCTCTCTCGTGCTGGAGTCGTCTAGCTGGCTTGAGATTTTATGTTGAGTCGCTACATTAATAATGACTCGCTGGCGGGCTTTAAGAAACAGTTCATAGGCAGAGTCCGGAATATCGCTGGCGGGGAAGTGTAAGCCCAGTAAGGAGGGTAACCGTTGCTCGGCGATCGATTCCGCTACCACGGCCCCACTCCCATCGGACTGAAAGCGGTAGATCTTAACCCGATCGAGGTTGAGAAAGGCACGGATTTCTTCTACGGCAGTGGAGAGAATCTCCGGCAGCTCTAGCGATTGACGAATGCGGTTGCAAAGCCGATAGAGCATTTGCTCTTGCTGTAGACTTGGCTCAAAGCTTTGCTGCACCATCTTCCTACTTCCCATGATTTGAGTGCGAGACCGCTCGCTCTCCTGTGCGCCCTACTTAGTATGGCGAAGTAACAGATAAGACTAACTTGTTGCCTGTAATCTTTATGCTTCGGCCACGGGCGCGAGGGCAAGGGAGACACCGCTGGCGTGGGCCATAAGATGGCACCAGTCTTGATACCCACCAGCCGCAGAGCGCGCGTGAGACTGAGCCTGTTCCAAAAACACCTTTCTTCGCGCCTCCAGTCCGACTTTATTTTTAAGACTCGGCTCCAGACCCATGTAGAGTTGCTGATGACCAAGAAACTGTACCTGAAGTCTGGAACGATGCTGGCTGCCCTTGCAAGCTGTGCTCCTACATTTTGCAGTACAGTCGGTGGGCGCATCAGTCGATCACCCGAACGATTCCTAGGCAGCTTTTTTGAGGCTTTGTCCCTGGCTAAGGACAAAGCCTCAAAAAAGCTTGAGTTGAATGAGAACCGACTCCTTAGGTCCTGACAAGCATCAGTCAAGATAAGCTGCTACTCCCGTATCGAGACAGTGTTTTTAGGGGTAAAGTACGCGATGAAGACCTCCCATCGAACAAAATTGCTACCAACCTTCTACTTTGTCCTCTTGCTTGGAGACAAACAGTACCGCTGTAGACTCAGTGTCAGTGGGTAGCATTGGCTCGACCTGAGTGCTCTTTGGTAAAACACCAGCCGCGAGTAAGTCGCCAGTGAGACGCTTGGCCACTTGCTCCTGTTGATCAAAAAGCATGAGCAAGCCTTGCGCTTCCAAGTCGTCCAACGCTTGCTGCACAATGGCAAACGCCGCCGCCACCTCTAACGTTGCTCGGAGTGCTAGAGCCGCTTCGGGGGGAGCAGTCTGCTCCCCCATAACCTGACTGTGAGCGAGTGCTGGCAGTGCCGTCGCCTTTCGTTCACTCAGCGAGACGGTTGGCTGTCCTACCGGGACGGCACCAGCATGAGAAACTAAGAATGGCATGGCAGTCCCCTGTTGTGGTGAGCTGGAAAAGATGGTGCACTGGTTTCAAGGACGCCAGCGTGACTGGAATGCTGCCTTGAGGAGTGGTGATCAAACGGACGCACTGTCGTCGTCGCACGCTGCTTCCAAGTAACAGAGAGCACGGAAGCGCAGTGCCACCAATTCCTCGTAGAAAGGGTTGAGTTTGCAGAGGGGTGGTACAGCAAACAGCGTGTGACCCAACCATTTGACCGTCCGCTCAAAGGGACATTGACCGGGAATCAGCGCGCAGAGACGCTGTGCTTGTTGGCGATCGCTCACTTCAAGTCCAAGCAACCATTGCCGGATGGGTTGCAGCGGCGTCAAACTTGGCGGTGCCCCTAAGGGTCTGGCTCCTACCAGCGGTAGCCTTTGAGCGGCAAGCCAGCGATCAGGAGCGCTTTGAAGCGGCTCCGGCGTGGAGCGAAGCGTGAAGAACAGAGTCATAGGTCACTGGTATGGAGTAGAGCAGAAGAGCGCTTACTTGACTGACAGGCGCCAGCCAGAGAGAGGGTGGTCTTCACCTCATGCACAAGTTAGCAAGCATGACCAAAGATGGCAACATTTATTAATAGCTTCGGGAAGTTGTTACATCTTGCTACATTCTTCTCACTGATACCCGTAGTGAGCGTCGCTGACGCAAGTGGGTCGTCAAGGTCATGAGAGACGGCTCTTGGCGGCAGTCGGTAGAACCAGGACCCGCTGCGCACTATGAGAATAGCCGGGAGCAGTCCGCCAAGCTGAGTCGCAGGTAGGACCAGCAGGCGCATCCATGCACAAAGTTACGGTTTCAATGTGTCAGGAAACTTAGAGCTGACCATGTAACCTGATTTTGCTTGCTTAATGAGTTTTCTTGGGCTGATTAAGACCTCACAGGGGCTAAAAGCTCGGCACAAGGAAAACGGACGTTTTTCTAAGGGGGCGTTAAGAAATAACTTCACACTTTCTAGGTAGAAGATCACTCAACCTTGAGATGAATTTTTAGAACTGTGTCCGAACGATTAGTGCATCAATGCCAATGTCCAATTTGCCGGACCTTAG
>JBBSHC010000266.1:0-5635 GCA_038253425.1 Leptolyngbyales cyanobacterium
TCGCCTTGCACGTCTGCGAGATGTTGACCTTAAAACGCAATCGGGGCAAGTGTTTGCTCTGCCAGAATTGTTCGACACACTGCAAACAGCGATCTGGGGCGAAGTCCTCAAACCAGACGACACGCTGAAACTTTCCAGCTTGCGCCGAGGGTTACAGAGCGAATATCTCAAAATCATGACCGCCATGGTGCTGCGAACAATTGATGTACCCGACGATGCCCGGACGCTCGCCTGGTACGAACTAAAACAGCTTTCCATTGCATTGGATCGTGCCATCCGGCGGCAAGGCAAAGATACCGACACTGCAACAAAGGCGCATTTAGAAGAAACGCGCGATCGCATTGCCAAGACGCTGGATGCCAAACTGCAAACACAATGAGTACGATAGAAGCGGTAACTGCACCACCGGAACCTGCCCCATGCGTGACTTTCTTAAAAATACTCTAGCGACCGTACTGGGCTTATGCATCTTTCTGGGGCTGGGCGTTGGTGGTCTTTTAGCGCTCGTCATTGCCTTTGCCGCACGCGATACGGGTCCACAGGTTAGCGATAAATCGGTACTGGTGTTTGATCTAGGAGTAAACATTACGGATGCCAAGCGGACTACCAGCGCTAGTCAAGCTTTGGGAGATGCCGTAGCGGGCAACGCAGCGAATGAAACCATCAGCTTGCGATCGGTCTTAGAGGCTATTAATGGAGCGACCCGTGATCCCAAAATTGTCGGGCTCTATCTTTACGGCAATGAAGAAAGTGTGGGTGGTGCCGGATTTGCCACACTCAAAGAGGTACGAGAAGCACTACAGCGCTTCCGGAGTGCAGGCAAAAAAATCATTGCCTACGATGTCTCCTGGCGAGAGCGGGAATATTATCTCGGCTCCGTTGCAAATACAGTTTTTCTCAATCCGATCGGCTCGTTTGAGATCAATGGCTTGAGTTCCGAAACGATGTTTTATGCAGGCGCACTGAAAAAATTTGGCATTGGCGTCCAGGTAACGCGAGTGGGCAAATATAAGTCAGCCGTAGAGCCGTTTCTACTGACGAAGCGTAGCTCTGCCAACCGTGAGCAAACGCAGCAGTTGCTCGACGATTTATGGGGCGAATTTCTGACTGCTACAGGCAAAGACCGCAAGCTTAGCGTGCCTCAGTTGCAGGCGATCGCTGACAATCAGGGCACGTTGATGGCGAACGATGCCTTGAAAAGCCGTTTGGTCGATAAGCTGGCTTACCTGGACGAAGTGGTAGCCGACCTGAAACAACTGACTGGGCAGGATGAAGATACCAAATCATTTCGGCAAATTAATCTAAAAGCCTACGCCAAAATTGCCGATGACAAGGCAGAAACTAACAGCAAAAAGCAGGTGGCAATACTCTATGCCGAAGGTGACATTGTTAGCGGTCAGGGCGGCATTAGTGATGTAGGCGGCGATCGTCTGGCGCGACAACTGCGACAACTGCGGCAAGATGACGAGGTGAAAGCTGTCGTACTGCGGGTTAATAGTCCGGGTGGCAGTGCTACAGCGTCTGATGTTATTCAGCGAGAGGTCATTCTCACTCGCAAGGTCAAACCGCTAGTGGTGTCAATGGGTTCGGTTGCTGCGTCTGGTGGCTACTGGATATCAACCTATGGCGATCGTATCTTTGCTGAGCCCAACACAATCACGGGATCGATCGGCGTCTTTGGCATTCAGCCCAATTTTCAAGCGATCGCCAACGCCAATGGCATTACCTGGGATGCAGTCAAAACCGGACGTTATGCCGACAGCCAAACCACGTCTCGACCCAAAACCCCCCAAGAGCTGGCAATGCTCCAAAAATCGGTTGATCAGATCTACGATCAATTCCTGACAAAGGTTGCTACTTCCCGCAAACTATCAAAAGCAAAAGTGGCAGAAATTGCTCAAGGTCGAGTGTGGTCTGGGCTTCAAGCGAAACAACTCGGTCTGGTTGATGAACTGGGTGGACTGGAAGCCGCGATCCAGGATGCTGCCAAACGAGCCAAGCTTGGTGATCAGTGGCAAGTCGAAGAGTATCCCAAGCCACGCGGTTTAACAGAACGTCTTTTTGAGCAGCTAGGCAGCGACAAGATCCTTGAAGCTACTCAGGGCGAACCGCGATCGCAGCCCGATCCCCTCACCGCTCAGGTCGAAAAGCTTCAGTCAGATTTAACCGCCCTCAAAGCCATGAATGATCCCCTGGGCGTTTATGTCCGTCTCCCCTTTAACTTCAGAATCGACTAAGTCTTCTGGCGTCACTTCAAGGGCTAATTGACTGACACTCTGAACCACAAGCGACTGATGAGCACTTGAGGAAGGCTCTCAGTACAGGCTGAAGCTGTTGCCTTTAACGGCAAGTGACCCATTTGTGGTGTCTTTGAGCGTAGTCATAGTGCGATCGTGGACAGGGTTGGCGGAAGAATGCTCCAACTCGGAGGTTGATAGGCTAAACTGAACAGAAGGACTGCGGGAAACCTCGCGGCTCTTACTGGTTTCATGAAAGTTTTAATTTCATGAGAAGTGGGCAACACCCACTTTTTTTATTGGTACTCATGGCTCATCCACTCATCCCACAAATCATTGATCTGGCTCACCCTCTGGCAGATTCCCTCGGTTTGCAGGTGGTTGGGGCAGTGTTTCACACCAACCAGCGTCCGCCAGTGCTGCGAATTGACATCTGCAATCCTGAGCGACATACCAGCCTGGAAGATTGTGAACAAATGAGTCGAGTGTTAGAGCCGTTACTGGATGCAACAGATATCCTTCCTGACACCTACGTGCTTGAGGTTTCGAGCCCTGGGATTTCCCGTATGCTGACGACCGATCGCGAATTTGTGTCCTTTAGAGGCTTTCCCGTCATTGTCAGCGCTTCTGAACCTCACGCTGGACAGCAGGAGTGGCTTGGTCAACTCGTTCGCCGAGATGAATCTGCGGTTCACATCAATCAAAAAGGACGAACCGTTGCTATTCCTCGCTCGTTGATCACTACCGTTCAGTTAGACGAACCACGCTAATTTGGTTCACTCGCTGAACGACAGATGTACCGCTTAATCAGGTAAGGATCGAAGGCGCAGGGTTAGCGTTCAGTCAGGATTCGTCAAACTTTTAGCAGCGATCGACGCTATCCAACTCACCATTTCTACGTCGAGCTTTCTTAGCCCCTTATCCTTAGCCTTCACTTCATATTACGGAGATTCCACTATGTCAATGGTCGCCTTACCTGGACTCAGAGACATGATCGACAGTATCAGCCGAGAGCGAAATCTGCCCAAGCTGTCCGTCCAGGCAGCCTTGCGAGAGGCACTACTAAAAGGTTACGAGCGCTACCGTCGCACCCAGCGAATCGATAATCCTAACTTTGACGAAGAGTATTTCGCCAACTTTGAGGTTGAGCTTGATGTTGATGAAGAGGGGTTTCGTGTACTCGCAGCGAAAACGATCGTCGAAGAAGTCGAAAATCCTGATCATCAAATCGCTCTTCAAGAAGTACAGGAAGTGGCCGCTGAAGCACAATCTGGCGATACTGTCGTGCTCGATGTTACCCCTGAGCAGGGAGAATTTGGTCGGATGGCTGCCATCCAAACTAAGCAGGTACTCGCTCAAAAGCTACGCGATCAGCAGCGTAAGCTGGTGCAAGAAGAGTTCCAGGATCTAGAAGGCACTGTACTGCAAGCAAGAGTGCTCCGCTTTGAACGGCAGTCTGTCATCATGGCGGTCAACAGTGGCTTTGGTCAGCCCGAAGTTGAAGCAGAATTGCTAAAGCGTGATCAACTGCCCAACGACAACTACCGAGCAAACGCTACGTTCAAGGTTTACCTCAAGAAAGTTTCTGAAGGCGCGCATCGTGGTCCTCAACTGCTAGTATCCAGAGCCGACGCGGGTTTGGTTGTGTATCTCTTTGCCAATGAAGTGCCAGAAATCGAGGATGAGATCGTTCGGATTGTGGCAGTTGCGAGAGAAGCCAACCCACCGTCTCGCTTTGTCGGTCCTCGCACTAAGATTGCCGTTGACACAGTAGAGCGCGATGTTGATCCGGTAGGAGCTTGCATTGGGGCAAGAGGTTCGCGCATTCAGGTCGTTGTTAACGAGCTACGCGGCGAAAAGATTGATGTCATTCGCTGGTCGCCCGATCCCGCTACGTATATTTCGAATGCACTCAGTCCAGCACGGGTGGATGAAGTTCGTTTGGTTGATCCCGAAGGACGGCAGACTCATGTCTTGGTGCCTGAGGATCAACTGAGTTTAGCGATCGGCAAGGAAGGGCAAAATGTGCGTCTGGCAGCCCGCCTGACCGGCTGGAAAATTGACATTAAAGATTCCGCCAAGTATGACTACGAAGCAGAGAATCGTAAGATTGCAGCAGCAATGGAATCACGCCGTCAGTATCAACCCGTCGAGTCTGATGAGTTTGATGAATACGACGATGACGAGCAAAGTACTGAGTACGATCAATATGTTGCACCAGAAGTCGCGATTGATGAGCCTGATGAGCAGGTCGCAGGGGCAACTGCTGATGGCTCCGGCATCGAATCAACGGATGCTTTGCAACGCCCCTAGTGGCAGTAATCCCTAGTGGCGTTAATGGAACAGAATTACCGTCGCTGTATTAGCTGCCGCAAGCTTGCCCACAAGCACGAGTTTTGGCGTCTTGTTCGCGTGCATCCAACGCACATAGTAGCGCTAGACAGCGGCATGGGTCGGTCTGTTTACCTCTGTCCACAAGCACGATGCCTTCAGTTGGCGCAGAAAAAAGACCGCTTGGGACGCGCACTCAAAGCGACGGTTCCAGAGCCTCTGTACCAAACTCTTTGGCAGCGTCTAACCAGCGGAGATCCATCAAGCCAAAACGTACCAGGGATTCAAAATAGCTCCATGTCGGTTGATTAGCTACTTGACTGAGATGCCTCAACCTTATATGGAGAGCTAGAGAAGTATCTGCCACAGAACAGTAATTTTGCAGGTCGGTTCGTGCAAGGTTCTGTATCTTCGCTGTAATTAAGGATCGAGCCTTAAGCAGCCAGGGAGTTGTCTTAAAGGGATCCGACCTCAAGGTGTCAATGGATTTGCCGTGAAGCCTTGGATGATTGGGGTGCTGGACACCAAGTCCAGTTCTCTCCACCCGAACTTTGTATGCGGACTGGATGAGTACAAGCCCAAAGGGTGTCTGTCGATCGCTCCGGCATCAGCTTCAAGGCGATAACGTTGTGAGCAGTTCGGTCGGATCGGTGGAGAGATTGCCGTCTATAATGGTTGTAAAACGCGTGAAATAGAGTGATATCTTGCGGTGGTTTTAACCAAGGTGGGTTAGTGTGGGAGTTGTAGCGATCGCACTAGCTGCAACTTTCGATTGGGGGTAACACTCTAAATCGGGTCATTAACAGGATATTTGTGCGAGATTAGAGGGACGTCTCTTTGTAGAATGCGGGAGGCATACGTTGATGTTGTGGACTGTTGTAATGAAAAGCTAGAGCAACCCCCGACCGGAATCAGTAGGTCTTTAGTTCCCAATGTGGAAACGAGTTCAATTTGAATCCAATGTCGTTTTAGTCAAAGCAGCAGGCAATTATGTGAAAACAGGATAGGTAGCGAGGGCAGAGTGGATGAATAGTGGCAAAGTCAGAATCTACGAATTATCAAGGGAA
>JBBSHC010000267.1:0-5625 GCA_038253425.1 Leptolyngbyales cyanobacterium
ATCGGACTGTGGCTTAGACATTTGAACACCGCTGTAACTTCTACTTAACGTCGATCGCTGCCCGTCCACTGGCTAACAAAGGATTTTTTCATGTTTTTTCACAAAAAAGAACCAATTCACGCTGTAAAGATCGATGAACCCAATCCTAAATTTGCTCAGTTATTGTTAGAGCAATTTGGTGGTGCAACAGGAGAACTCTCAGCAGCACTACAATATTGGGTGCAATCGTTTCACATCGAAAACCCTGGTATCCGTGACATGCTTCAGGATATCGCGCTCGAAGAATTTGGACATTTAGAAATGGTGGGAAAACTGATCGAATCCCACACTAAAAACGTTGACCAAACTGACGCGTATAAGAGTACACTGTTCGCTGTACGCGGTATGGGTCCCCACTTTCTCGATAGTCAGGGCAGTGCCTGGACTGCAACCTATCTCAATGAAGGTGGCGACGTCGTGCGGGATTTGCGGGCGAATATTGCATCCGAAGCAGGCGCACGCCAAACCTATGAAGCGCTGATTAAACTAGCAACAGATGAAGGCACAAAGCAAACGCTGGTGCATCTTTTAACGCGGGAAATCTCGCACACAAAAATGTTTATGAAGGCGCTTGATTCGATGGGTAAATTGACCGATCCGTTCTTTGGCAATATACAGCCTGATGAAACGGTTGATCTTTACTACAACTTATCTAGCAATGGTAAAGACGAGCGGGGTCCCTGGAATGCTGAACCTGACTTCCGCTATGTTGCCGAGCCTATGAAGCAAAGCTAGTCCTTAATTGTAAGAATTATCTTGGAGTGTTGTTTGGCAAAATAATCACATTATAAGCGACACTCCAGTTCTTACATTCAAGGAATAAGGTTCAGTCCGTGTCACTATGCCCTTTGCCTTGTTGTTGAGGGCGTGTGGTGATACTACTATCGCCGCTGTTGATGTTAATGAAACGGCGTGCTACGGGGCTAAAGTACTTTTAAACAAGTACGTTTTCACTTTATGGCTTTGGCTTGCTGGCTGTAGATAGCAAGCCACATTAAATTGTAAAAGGATTTTTCCACGGAGAAAAGACTTCTACAGCTTCCCCTTTTCACAAACGGCTTGGGACTGCTCTAGCTTTTGAACATTGCTCAGGTTGCCTTTTCACCCTTGATGCACCAGCTACTTCTACCATCAACGGTGCAGTTTTCAAAGGCAATTTTCTGTGCGATGATGGCATCTTTTGCTGCCATTGCTTTTTGTTTGGCGGCATCCGGCACGATCGCGCTGAAATCGCCCAGACGCAAAATATCAGGTTTATCCAATCCCAGCTTATAAACGTCTCCCTTCATCTGCCCATTCTTAGCAACTTCAGCAATTGACGCGATCGCTAAGCCATAATTTTGTACGGCACTAGTGAGGACAGTTTTGGGAGCGAGGCTGAGTTGATCTTCAAAGTAGCCGATCGCATACGCGCCTTTTTCTGCCAGGGTTTGAATGACACCTGCGGCAGCAGCGTCCAGCATGTTATACACCACATCGACACCGCTTGCCAGGAGTGCTTGCGTGGCTTCCTTAGCTTTGCTAACGTCATTCCAGTCGTTGGTATAGCTGGCTTTGACTTCGATCGCAGGCTTAATCGATTTTGCACCCAGTTCAAAGCCGCGACGCTCTTCATCAGTAGTGGTAAACGATTGAGCGGTTAGAAACGCAATTTTGTTGGATTTAGTCATTTGTGCAGCGACAATTCCACACAAGTAGGCAATTTGCAGGTGGTTGACCTGGAGCGAGGCAATATTGCTGCCCGTAGCAACACCATCAGAAACGACAAAGAACGTTTTGGGAAACTGTGCAGCTACTTGTTTAACAGCCGCTTCAAACTGACCGCCGTGAGCAATGACTAAATTGAACCCGCGACGAGCAAAATCCGACAGCACCTCAGTTTGATCAGCTTGGGCGACCTTTTCTACGTAGGCAGTTTCAGCATTAAACTTCGTTTTAATAATGTCCATCGATTCGTAGCCGGTCTGATTCCAACCTTTGTCAGTAATCGGTCCTGGCAAAGCGATCGCTACCTTAAAGCTTGCCGCCGTTGGGGAAGCACTACTTGTTGCGCCACCCGTCGAACTAGCGGAAGGCGTGGGACTACTAGCACAGGCTTTGAGAAACAGGCTACCGCCCAATGCTGCTGAAGCATAAACCAGTACCTGACGCCGACGATATCCCATAGCTGTCTGACTCCTTCACAGTTAATATCAATAACCATCCTGTAATACTAATGACCATCCTCGATCACCCACCACACTGCTGTGTTTATCGCTGCATTTCGTTTTGGTCAATTAGATTAAATTCTTTAAGCGCAGGTAAAAAATTGGTATTTTCGTGACTGGAGCGGCTAAGTTTAATCAGAGCAAAGCGTTGTAAAACGCTGAGGTGCGCCCATTGGTCTAACGTCAGTGTCGCCCCATTTTCTTGAGCGCTGACTTGCACACTGTCTGGAATGGTAGACAGATTCAGCCATGCAGGCGTTGGGTCGATCGCTAAATCTGAAGCGGTTGTTCCAGTCCGTGCTTGAATGAGCTGGTGTAAAAAAGCTTTGTATGCGATCGCATCTGCATCTGTTTCGCACGGTAACTCAATCAGCGATCGGCGATCGTCCTGATTAAATTGATTCCATTGCGCCAATTTAAGCTTCACCCCGCAGGTATCAAGCTTGAGCCTCACTTGCATCGGCACACAGCGCAGCGATTCCACAAAATCTGCTTCAAATTGAAAAAACTGAGTCATAAACCGCCGTGCATCTTTCACTCTCAAGCCTACAACGCCTATGAGTACCCTGCATCTACTTTCGGTTCGTTATTCAGCCTTTAGCTTTTAGTCTTTAGCCTTTCTCATGCTCTGCACCCAAAACTTTTTCTCTAACCTGGGCACTCTTAACTTAGTTTTTTAAGGCTGCGATTGGGTGCGTTATGGGTGCAGCGGGTGCAGTAATTCTATGTTTGGCTTATCTTCTGGGGCTGCTGCTGACGCACATACCCTGGAGTGGCTATGGTCTGTTGGTCGTTGGGGCTGGACTTTCCCTGGTAGTTAAACGGGTATGGCGGGCAGCTCCAAGACAGTGGGTTTGGCTTCTGGCGGGTTTGATTGGGCTTTTTGCTAGCCTTTACTTTCAGTTCAGAATGCCCCAACCAGCGGTCACTGAGGTCAGCCGCTTGATTCCGCCTGCTACTGCACCATCACAGGACTGGGTGGTGATTGGTGAAGTGAATAGTCTGCCGCAAGTGACTCGTAGCCAAAAAGCGCAGTTTTGGCTGACGACACGGCAGGTAAACTCTGTTAGTGGCGAAGTCCAGTATGTGGATGAAAAAGCGCCCACTGGAACGCTGTATGTAACGGTGCCGCTGCTTCAGGCTACAGGGCTGCATCCAGGGCAGATCGTTAAAGTGACGGGTACGCTCTACTTACCGCAGCCAGCCACTAATCCAGGTGGGTTTGATTTTCGGGCGTATCTCCAGCAGGAAGGCTGCTTTGCTGGTATGCGGGGACAGCAGCTTGAGATCACGGAGTCTCGATCGCGCTGGGGTTGGTGGCAGGTGCGGCAGCAGGTGGTGCGATCGCAGATGCGTTGGCTGGGTAGTCCGGCTGGACCGTTAGTCAGCGCAATGGTGCTGGGCAGTCGTGGCGTTGACTTACCGTTTGACGTGAAAGATCAGTTTACCCGCGTAGGGTTAGCTCATGCGCTGGCAGCATCAGGCTTTCAGTCGTCACTGATTTTAGGTGTGGTATTGGCGCTGACACGCCGTTTTTCTGCTAAAGTGCAATTTTGCACAGGCACTACGGCACTGCTAGTCTTCGTTGGGCTGACGGGCATTCAACCAGCCGTGTTAAGAGCCGCAGTAATGGGCTTTGGGGGACTGACGGCACTCTTGCTAGAACGCAAGGTGAAACCGTTGGGCGCATTGCTGGTGACAGGTGTGCTCTTATTGCTATTCAACCCCTGCTGGATCTGGAATCTGGGCTTTCAGCTTAGCTTTCTGGCAACGATGGGGCTAATGGTAACAGTGCCGCCATTAACAAAGCGGTTGGATTGGTTGCCCAGCGCGATCGCGCCCTTAATTGCCGTACCAATGGCAGCTTACCTCTGGACGTTGCCGTTACAGCTTGCTGCCTTTGGTGTCTTGTCTCCGTACAGCATTGTTGTCAACCTGATCACAACGCCGTTAATCTCGCTGCTTAGCATTGGTGGTATGTTCAGTGCGCTAGCAGCTTTGCTCTGGTCGCCAGCAGGTAGTGGCTTGGCATGGCTGCTTTACTATCCAGCGCAGGCGTTAATTTGGGTGGTGGATGGGTTTAGTCAGCTACCCGGTAATGCTTATGCGGTAGGCACCATTTCAGCTCTCACGGCGATCGCGCTCTACGCCTTAATCGGTTTAACCTGGTTGCAAGTCTGGTGGCGCAAGCGGTGGTGGGTTGCCTTACTGCTGGCGATCGGGCTAGTAGTCGTTCCCGCATGGCAGGCAAACGCGGCGATGTTTCGGGTGACGCTGCTAGCGACTCGCGGGCAGCCTGTAATGGTGATTCAAGAGGGGGGACGTACGGCACTGATCAACAGTAGTGATACCTCTACTGCCAATTTTGCAGTCTTACCCTTTCTTCAGAAAGCGGGTATCAATGCGATCAACTGGGCGATCGCTCTAGATGCGTCAGCCTCGACCCAAAGTGGCTGGAACACCATTAGCGCACGTCTTCCAATTCAACGCCTGCATTCCATTGGTGACGCTCCCCCTGCGCGATCGCCCCTGCCCGTGAAACCAATGCCTTTGGCAGCAGGACAAACTGCCCAGATGGGCTCTAGTCAGTTTAAAGCGGTGAGCACAGAGCCACTGGTAGCAGAGCTTTACCTGCATAACCAGACATGGACCTGGCTGAGCAACCTCTCGCCTCTACAGCAAGAAACGTTGGTCACCTCAGGCAACCTGGCAAAAACCCAGATTCTTTGGTGGTCGGGTAAACAGCTCCAACCGCAGGTAGTAGCAGCGTTGCAACCGCAAATAGCGATCGCTGTCAGTCAAATCCACCCCCAAACAGCAGCCCAACTCCGACAGCTTGGCACTCAACTTTATGAGATCGATCGTGACGGTGCCTTGCAGTGGACTCCTGCCACGGGTTTCAAAACTACTTTAGAATCTCAAGACAACTCTCCCCCTGCCCTGTAGAATAGATTAGCCGTTAGTTTTTGTGGTTAGAGCTTCAACTAGCCATCAAAACTACGCCCCTTGGAGAGGTGGCAGAGTGGTCGAATGCGCCTGACTCGAAATCAGGTTTGGGGTAACTCAACGGGAGTTCGAATCTCCCCCTCTCCGTTGCTACAAATAACGCGATGACTGACCAATCAATTGAGCAAAACGTCTCTGATCACAGTCGCTCGATCGCTCAGATTCACGAGATCTTGCTACTCCTTGCAAGGCGGCAACAGGAAACCGAACGGGTTCTCGGTGAAACGGCATTGCAGCAACAAGCGAATGCTCAACAAATTGCAGCAAATGCTGAAGCGATCGCTGAGTTGCGGGTATTGATGCAAGATCGGTATGGTGGCAATGGACAACGCGGCGAGTAGCCAACAAAGAACCCCGATGCAGCGATCGAAAG